>JAYSOP010000034.1:0-7869 GCA_043722905.1 Chryseolinea sp. | reverse complement strand
GAGCATTGAGAAGTATCATTTTGGTAGTCAGGACAAATGGGCGGTTAGTCAGGTGATCGCACATTTGATCACTAGTGAAAAGCTCTCCCTGATGTATATGAAAAAAAAAGCGCAGGGTATTGACCAGGCCGGAGATTCTGGCGTCATAGAAACCCTTAAAACTTTGGTCTTAAAGTTATCCCAAAGACTTCCCATCAAATATAAGGCACCGAAATTTATTGTAGCCAATACGCCCGAGGCCTTAACGCTTGGAGAGGCAACTATACATTGGGAGCAAGTCCGCCAGGAGTTAAAACTTTTTGCAGAGACCATTTCAGAAAAAAATATACATAAGAAAATTTTTAAACATCCGGTGGCGGGAATGTTAGACGTTATCCAGGCAATGGACTTTCTTTATGAACATATCCGCCATCATTGGCCACAGATTAAAGGTCGTCAGTGATCAGACAACAGAAATTTTACGCCTTGGCTTAATTCCACCAAAATGAAATACCTGATTTTTCTCACAATATTTTCTTCCACTGCCTTTAAGTCCTCAGCACAGCAAACATTGCAGAGCCCTGCAGAATTTTTAGGTTACGAATTAGGCGATCGCTTCACCCGCCATCATCGCGTAGTTGAATATTTCAAACACGTGGCTGCTGTAATGCCAAATGCCGAGGTTGTCGAATACGGAGAGACCTATGAACACCGGCCTTTAATTTACCTCGTGATCACATCGGACAAAAATTTCAAAAACCTTGAGGAAATCCGAAGAAACAATTTGAAGCGAAGCGGTCTATTGGAAGGCAATCCATCAACAGAAAAAAAAGCGATTATTTGGCTGAGTTATAACGTCCACGGTAATGAATCAAACTCTATGGAAGCGTCTATGTGGACATTATATGAACTGGCCAATCCGGAGAATGAGAAAACCAGGGAATGGATAGAAAATACGGTGGTCATTATTGATCCCTGTGTAAATCCCGATGGCCGCGACCGGTATGCCAACTTTTATAACCAATATGGAAACCTTCCGCCAAATCCCAACCCTGAGGCTATTGAGCATGAGGAACCCTGGCCAGGAGGAAGATCGAATCACTATTTATTTGATTTAAACAGAGACTGGGCGTGGACAACCCAGATCGAATCGCAAAAAAGAATTAACGTTTACAATGAATGGTTGCCGCAGGTACATGTAGACTTCCATGAACAAGGGTTCAATAATCCCTACTTCTTCGCCCCCGCCGCAGAGCCCATGCATGAAGTGATATCTCCCTGGCAGCGGGATTTCCAGGTGATGATTGGGAAAAATAACGCCAAATATTTTGATGAACGCGGCTGGCTCTATTTCACAAAAGAAGTATTTGATTTATTCTACCCGGGTTATGGAGATACCTATCCAACCTATAATGGAGCCATCGGGATGACTTACGAACAGGGTGGTGGAGGCGTCGGAGGATTGACTATTACTACGGAAACCGGTGATCCCCTAACATTAAAGGATAGGATTACCCACCACCACACAACGGGCCTTTCAACCATCGAGATTACTTCTGGTAATGCTACACGTTTAGTAGAAGAGTTTGAAAAGTATTTTCGTGAAAACAACGACCATCCTGCAGCGGTCTACAAAACCTACGTGATCAAGGCTGATAATAATTCCGATAAGATCGATCAACTGACAGAATGGATGAGCCGTCATTCAATCCGTTTTGGCCATCCCTCCTCCGCAAGATCCATGCGGGGTTATAATTATCAAACACAAACCACTGGTCCTTTTAATGTTGCCAAAGAAGATATCGTCATCAATGTATATCAGCCAAAGTCACGTTTTATTACTACGGTTTTTGAACCTGCTTCAAAATTGACCGATTCCCTTACATACGATATCACCGCCTGGAACTTATTATTTGCCTATGACCTGTCGGCCTACGCTGTAACGGAAAGGATCAATTACGCAAGTCCCTATCAGCCAACCCTGGCCAACAACGCTACGCTCCCAACAAGTCCCTATGCCTTTCTCTTCAAATACCAAAGTGTTAAAGATGTGGGTTTGTTAGCGGGGCTGATGAAACTAAATGTGAAAGTGAGGTGCGCCGAACAATTTTTTATTGTCGATGGTCAGAGATTTGAGCCCGGCTCACTGATCATTACCCGAAGAAATAACGAGAGTGTAAAAGACTTTGATAACAGCCTGACAACCTTAGCGAAGAAATTTAACAGAAAAATATACACGGCAAAAACCGGATTCGTGGAGCAAGGCAAAGACTTTGGATCAGGCAAACTCAACTATCTTAAGATTCCAAAAATAGCGGTTTTGTTTGGTGAGCAAACTGCCTCTTTGTCCTCGGGTGAAATCTGGCATTTCTTTGAGCAACAAATTGAGTTCCCGGTTACCCTGATCGGGTCGGAATACTTTACAGATACCGCATTGAAAGAATACACTGTGCTGATCGTACCGCAGGGAAATTACAAGATATTTGATGAGCCCATGCTTGAAAAATTATCCAATTGGGTAAAAGAGGGTGGCAAGTTAATACTCATCTCAACTGCTATGAATTCGTTTACAGATAAAAAAAGATTCGCCTTACAAAAATATGCTTCTGAAGAAGAGAAGAATGAGGCTGAAGTCACAACGGATAAGCTACATGAAAATTCCGGATTTGTCAGATATGAGGCCAATGAAAGACAAAAGGTTTCAGCCAGCATTTCAGGAGCTATTTACAAAGTGCAAATGGATAATTCGCATCCTCTTGGTTTTGGCCTCCGCGACACCTACTTCTCGCTAAAAACGAATGAAATCCGTTTCAGTTTTTTAAAGAACGGTTGGAATGTAGGATACTTCACCGGGGATGTTCGTCCTGTGCAGGGGTTTGCCGGATTTAATGCGAACCGTAAACTTGAGAATAGTCTGCTCTTTGGTGTAGAAGAAAAAGGTCAGGGTGAAATTATCTACCTGGTTGACAATCCATTATTCAGAGGCTTTTGGGAAAACGGTAAAATGCTCTTCGCTAACGCTGTATTTATGGTCGGCCAATAGATTAAAGGAATGAAAAAAGGTTATAAGGAAATAGGGTTATAAGGGAATAAGTTTTTGTGTCTACTTGCGGGCATCAGTAGATTGATTTTAGTGCCGATTCGTAATTGGGTTCTTGCCCGATTGTAGGAATAAGTTCGGTATGCCTTACTCTATTTTCGGGATCAATGACCACCACAGCACGGGCGAAAAATCCAGCCATGGGGCCATCAACCATCCCGATACCATAATTCTTAGAAAACCCTTTATCGCGGAAATCTGATAGGGCCACTACTTTATCAATTCCTTCCGCTCCGCAAAAGCGCTTAAAAGCAAACGGTGTGTCCTTGGATATACACAAAACAACCGTATTGTCAGCACTGGCCGCTCTTTTATTAATTTCTCTTACAGACATTGCGCAAACGCCCGTATCGATGCTTGGAAATATATTTAGCACAACATATTTTCCGGCATAGTTTTTAAGGTTTACTTCTTTCAGATCAGTCCCGGTAAGCGTAAAGTCCGGTGCTGATGCGCCTAAAGCAGGAAGACTTCCGGTGGTATTTACGGTGGTCTCTCCTAATTTCGTTTGTGCCATGAATTGAATTTTTATGTCTACTTTAGATTAAACAGAAGTATCTGCGAAAGGTTCGAGTAAAGATTAAAAAATAGAACTGGGGATTTTTTCCCGGTTGCAATCCCCAAATAGAAACTCAGGTTATTATTACATCGATATGAAAAGAATATTTATAGTACTCATTGTGTTTTGTACGCTTCATCCTTTGGCCAAGGCACAAAGTCAGATGATTGTTTCAAAAGCAAATAATTTTCTTGCTATGCTGGATGAAACCCAGAAGTCCACTGCACAATATGCTTTTATGGATGAAGAACGGTACAACTGGCATTTTGTACCCCGAGAACGGAAGGGCATTTCACTCAATAACCTGACAGAGAAACAGCGGCAGGCTGCCCTGGAGTTACTGAAAGTTTCGGTCAGTGAACAGGGCTATCAAAAAGCAACGAATATTATGGCCCTGGAAAACGTGTTGAGGGAAGTAGAGGCGCGTGGAATTGACGATACCTACCGGGATCCGTTGAACTACTACCTAACTTTCTTCGGAAGCCCTCAGATTGATTCTTTGTGGGGCTGGCGATTCGAAGGCCATCACATGGCTATTAATTTTTCTTCTGCAAAAGGAGAACTTGTTTCATCGACGCCAACATTTTGGGGGAGTAACCCAGGGATTGTGCGGACAGGTGTATCCAGAGGGAAGCAGATCCTTAAACAGGAAACTGATTTGGGTTTCACCTTAGTCAATGCCCTGGAAATAGATCAATTGAAGGTAGCGGTCGTATCACAAAAAGCCTTTGATGAAATAATCACAGGAAACAATCGCGTTGCCACTTTGCAAGAGCCGTCGGGGTTGGGTTATCCTCAAATGACCGACGCCCAGAAAAAAGTCTTTATGCAACTCCTGAATGTATATGTAAAAAATTATCAGCTGGGGTTCGCCAAAAAACTGATGGCTAAAATCGAAACAGCAGGAATAGAAAACTTATCATTTGCCTGGGCAGGGAGCCTGCAACCAGGTGCCGGCCATTATTACCGCATACAGGGACCCATGCTGCTCATAGAATACGACAATATCCAGAACAATGCCAACCATGTCCATACGGCCGTGCGTGATCTCACCAATGATTTTGCCGAAGACATACTGAAAGAACACTATCAACGTGAACATTAGAATTTTCCGACTTGAGAGCAGCGAAAGATGGCATGACGATCGTTGTCTGGGCCATCTGAATATGATCTTCTGGAGGAGATTCTCCGGATCCGGGCGGTCATAGTATCAGATTTGCTGAGCAATTCTCTTTAGCGTTAAATGAAAATTCTTAACAATCTCAAATTCATTTCTGTGGTGAAGATCTTTAACAATCCAGTCGCCATCTACAAGCGTTCCTATGATTGAAGCGCCGTCACACGTATACAAAATAGTGGGAAGCAAATGTTCCCCTCCGGCGCTGTTCAACAAAGCACTATCACCATCGTATACTACGGCATCCAACGGAAGGCCCACTTCGAAAAAGTTTTTCCTGGATAAGCCCATTGCCTTCTGACCGCTAAAAAATGTGTTTTTTATCAACACCGACGCAGCATCGGCAAAAGTGTTTCTTTTGTGCGTCTTTAATCGTTGTAAGTAGTCAAGCCAACGCAAATCTTCAAGGGGATTCAAACTTATATGGCTATCCGTGCCTATTGACCAATGGTCGGAGTGTCGGGCAAAATCAGTTAACCTGAAAATTCCGTCACCCAAATTCGCCTCCGTTCCGGGACATAATATCACGTTGGCTTTGCTTTGAGAAAGCCTGACGACTTCTTTGTCGCTGAGATGGGTGCAATGTACCAGGTGAAACCGCTCGTTGAGATCGAGATTATTTAAAAGCCACTCTACTGGTCTCTGGTTTAAAAAAGCTACCGAATCCTTGACTTCCTTTAACTGCTCCGCTACATGAATATGAAAAGGAAGGTCACCTGGGCCTTCCTTGACAATACGTTGCACATCATTACCATCCACTGCCCTTAATGAGTGAACACCAAACCCAAGGCCAGTAGTGGTAAGATTTTTAACTACGCTGCTACAATCTTCCAGGAGATTAAAATATTGGTCTATATCATTGAAGATAAACCTGCGTTGCTGATTCTCTGCTTTCTTATCAAAGCCACCATTGCGGTAGTAAACTGGCACGAGCGTTATTTTAATTCCAGCCACGGCTGCTCCGGCAATAAGGCTTATACTCATCTCGGCAAGATTGTTATAGGGCTTTCCATTTTTGTCGTGATGCAGATACTGAAATTCAGCAACATGTGTATAACCTCTCTTTAACATTTCTGCATACACCATGGTGGCAACGGATTGCATCTGATCAGGGTCCATCGTTAGCGCACAACTATACATGGCCTGCCGCCAACTCCAAAAATCATCTATGGTATTTGTTTGATGCTTCTCGGCCATGCCGGCCATGGCATATTGAAAGGCATGAGAATGTGCATTTTGAAATCCCGGAAGAGCAAATCCATTTACTGGCTCCACCTTGATAGTTTCAGGTCGCGGTTTGCTGGAGATATACCGAATAATCCCCCGTTCATCAATGCTTACAAAGGCAGGACTTATCCAACCCGTGGATTGCAGAAGGCCTTTAAAATGAAAAGTTTTCGATTCCTTTTTCCGTCCGTGATGGGAGTGAAATGCGTGTCCGCCTGGATTCATCCTTCAGAAGCTAGTTTATGTCCTTTTTTACCGTTCTTCCCGGCAACCAACGGCAGGTAAATCTAATAATCTTTCCCCGCAATTAGCTTTTTACCAAGTTCGCCTAGCGTCTGAATAAGTAATTCCGCCATTTTTTCTGCTTTCACTGAGTCATATCGCTTTTCAGCATCGTCCATATAATTCTTTTTTGTCATCTCTAACTGAAGGGCATGTTGTCCAATCCCGGGTTGACCATATTGCCTTGTTATGAAGCCACCCTTAAAAGGTTGATTGTGTTGGACCGAATAGGGGGAAGCGTTGAGCTTTTGCAAGGCCATGCTGATAAATATTTCCCCAGCCGAGGTGCCATCAGCGCTACCCAGAATCAAATCCGGAAATGGTTTATCCTGGATGGTTGGTACCCTCTGACGAATTGAATGGCAATCCCAAAGCAATACACGGCCAAACTCAGACTTCAACTCTGATAAAAGTTGCGCTAAAAAATTATGATAGGGAGTAAAGTATAAAGGGATTCGCCTTTGAACTTCGCGTTCATCGACAACGTGCCTCGAATCTCTATATATCGGCTCGCCTAAAAACGTGGTGGTGGGACAAAGAGCGGTGATGATTCGTCCATCCGTATATAAAGGACGGCTTTCCGGATGACGGTTGAGGTCAATAACCCAGCGGCTATACGCAGAGGAGATCATGGTGATTCCCAGGTCCGGTGCGAAGCTATACAACCTGTCCACAAACCAATCCGTATCATCAGGAGATTCAGCCAATTCCGGTTTGAATTCCTGAATCAGTTCCGATGGAAAAGCTGTGCCGCAATGCGGAACACTTATTACAATAGGAATTCGTTTAACAGTGGGAGGCGAAATATGAAGGCCGGTTTCCATTGTTTTGGGATTAGCCTGATGTATTTAGAAATTCTGTATAGAATACAATTACTTTGTCGTTTCCCTTGTTATAAAGTAAACAGCTCCCCCGTGTCTATTGCTTTTTGGCTCTTTTCTTTTTTACATCAGCAGGAGGTAAAGTCTCAGGCATGGGTGCCGTCTGGATTGTTTTATTGACTGCCTTTGACGCCTCAAGTGCAGTCCTTGCGGCCTCGAGCTCCATTTTAAGGTTCGACAGTTGATTACCCACCATTAATTGATTCTTTAGTCTCATGATCCTGTCAAAACTTTCGTCTATCCGCTCCTCGGTGATCTCTCCACGGGACACCATCCCCCGGATAATGCCATGCACTTTATCCACGGTGCGTTCTGTGCTTCCGGAAATGTTATTCGAAAATGTCATGATATCCACTCCGGCTTGAATGGCTAGCCTGATAGCTTCCTCCAATCCATAATTTTTTGTGATGGCATGCATCTGCATATCATCTGTGAAGACGACGCCGTTAAAATGCAATTGATTTCTCAGGATCCCGGTAAGGATTTTTGAGGACAACGTTCCAGGATAACCTTTAGCATCCAGGTTTTTGTTTACGATATGCGACGTCATTACAGCGTCCGCAAACCCTGAATCAATCAGGGACTGATAAGGGTCGAGCTCCCGCTCTTCCCATGTATTGGTAACATCGGCTATTCCCAAATGCGTATCATTCAGGGAGCTACC
>JAYSOP010000033.1:0-3124 GCA_043722905.1 Chryseolinea sp. | reverse complement strand
CTGCGCACTGATAATAAAAAATATTTAACGGGGGCAGAACTTTGCATGAACTTTTTATCGGGTTTGAATACGAACCCCTCGTATGAACTTCAATTACCTTATGGAGCATTCATCGCCGCGAAAATGAACGCCGAAATCGGTACTCATTATGATCTGCAAAAAATTGTCAACTGGTGTTTTGACCGGGGCCCTCTACGCGGATGGGGTGTGATTGCCGGAACATGGAATGGTTCAGATGTTTCCGGATTGATCGGAGAGGCGAATGACGGAGGGAACGACTATGCTTTCGCAATGAATGGATTTCAACAAGCCGCTGCACTGGTGCCAATGGTGAAATACGACAAACGGTTTGCTCGTGATATTGCCAAATGGACATTAAATCTGGCAAACGCAAGCAGGTTATATTATCCACAATTTTTGCCGCAATCAGATCAGGATGATTACTCCTGGAGCGCACAATATGATCCTCAATCACTGATTGCCTATGAAGCTTTGAAAGAAAACTGGAATGGAAAAAAATTATATGGAACGGGTGATGCAAAAAGAAATGGCTGGGCGCAAACCAATCTGGGTCTGTATGGTTCGTCTCATGTTGGATACCTTGGTGCTATGATCGAATCCACGGATGTGGAAGGAATTTTAAAAATCGATATCAATAAAACTGATTTTTTTGGCGAAAATGATTTTCCCTCATTTCTTGTGTATAACCCGTATGCTGATGCAAAGCAAGTAACCCTTCCGTTGGGTTCGGCAGCTACGGATATTTACAATGCGATTTCAGAAACTGTTATCCGAACTGCCATTACAGGAAATGCTTTGATTGACGTTATGCCGGGGGAAGTATTGATGCTGATTCTCATTCCGTCAGGAACTCCCCTGGATGAAAGAGGCGGAAAATTATGGGCCGGACAAAAAGTTGTCGACTATAATCACGGATATCGGTTTGACGGGAAATTGCGAATCAAATCTCTTGGAACATTGGATATACTGGTGGAATTTAAAAAACCGGTGGTTATATACAGTGCCATTGAAAATGAAACAGGACCTGTAACGTACAACTGGTACGTTAATGGATTCTTAACGGATTCTTCCATGGATCCGAATTTTACCTGGATTGTGCCGGAAGCAGCAGGAATGTATACTGTGAAGCTTAATATTACCTCGGGTGTTTCATCTTCACGCGATAGTCTTGTATTTCGTGTTGTAGAAAATATTCCGAAACCTCCGAAAATCCTGAGTCTTACCACGGATTCGTTGTGGTATCATTCAGGAACAACTGCATCGGTCATATGTCGTGTGATTGCCAATGCCGGAAATGTACTCCAGTATACATGGACATTGCCAGGAGGGTCACTTATTCAGCAGAATGATTCTTTGCTGGTGTGGATGCTTCCAGAAGATGAAGGCTTGTACTCACTTTCCTGTGAGGTTACGAATGAAGACGGATTAAAATCGTCATCACAAATAAATATTTTGGTGAAGGCTCGCAACACGGACGTAACAAACCCCTGGGCATATTATCCCATGGATGGAGACGTGCTGGATTACAGTGGAAATGGTCATCACGCCACACGGGAGGGCGCGCTACCTGACCTTGACGCGCGCGGTGAATCAGACAAAGCGTACCGGTTTGCTTCAGGCAGTGATATTATTTTTGTGCCGAACGAAACCACCCTGAATTTTCAGGATAAGATTACGCTCGCTTTTTGGGTAAGGCTTGATGCTGTTAGCGCGGAGTCTTTTATACTTTCACATGGTAGCTGGGAAGAGCGATGGAAAGTTTCAGTGACCCCTGAAAAAAAGCTTCGCTGGACGATTAAAACCTCTGCAGCAACGAAAGACCTCGACAGTTCTTTCCCGCTTGCACTCAATCATTATTATCATTTTACCGTGGTATACTCCGGTTACAGCATGGAACTTTATGTTGGTGGCGTGTTGGACACTTTTAGTTTCCACAACGGACCGATGTTACTTACCACCAAAGCCCTCACATTTGGAAGAAAAGATACTGGCACCACCGATTATTCTTTGAAGGGGAGTGTCGACGAGGTTAGAATATACGACAAAAGTTTGTCACCAGATGAAATTAAATCCCTGGGTTCATTGTGGTATCATACGGTTACCGGGGCGAATGATGAAATTAATAGTGGGCTTACGGTATATCCCAATCCATCGAAGGGTACTATCCATGTTTCTATCGATGAAACGATTATCAAAATTGAAGTATGGGATTTAAAAGGAATTAAAGTATTTGATACTTTACCTGACCAATCCAGATCACTGATTCAATGTCAGGTGAATTCCCGACCAGGGATCTATTATCTCAAAATTCAGACATTTTCCAGGACTTTTTACAGAAAAATAATAATGAATTAAGAAGCATATTTTAATGGCCGGATTATATTGGCTGGCTAAATTTAATTAACTACAGGCCTGCTCAAAAAAATAAGTGATCAATTAATTTAGGAGTGATCAATTAATTGCGCCTGACTTATTTTTCAGAACGCAAAATTGTTTAATGTGGGCAAATTACTAGAAGTATCGGCTAACGTATCGATTCCACAGGGAAAAATAATTCTCCCTTCCATCCAGGGCAATTTTTATCAACCCTGAGTCTGTTTTAGACAAGTTTTCCTGTTTGATCAGCGTCCGGAAAAGATCATTTTCAAGCGCGACATCCGGTGCGAAAATCGCGCCAGGATTATTAAGGCTGAAGCAGAACTTGATGCTTCTGAAAAATTATCGCTTTCCGCTAAAAAAATTGTCGGAAAATCCTATCGCCCTTGAACTAAGGAGAATGCAGATGCTGTCGGATATTCATGTTTGATCTTACCAGTTAAATCAACCCCATTCCCATCTGGTAATTTGACGTCAGAAATGACAACATGGAAGTTCTCTTTATTTAAGAGTTTCAGACCTTCTTTTATATTAGATGCCTGACTGACTACATAACCTTCTAACTCTATGACCCGAGCTAAAAGCTTGCGGAGATTTTCTTCATCATCAATTATCAGAACGGAAGATCTCATTAATGGAGTGCCTCAAATATTTTACAAACATTCTTGTCCGAACTGCAATCCATTATTCTTTTACTTTCAAATCAATTGTTCAATGTACTCAAAGG
>JAYSOP010000032.1:0-5220 GCA_043722905.1 Chryseolinea sp. | reverse complement strand
AAATATTCTAACGGATTCATGGACTCCGCAGAATCCAACGGCCAGCCGTCCTGCTGTGGATGCCAGGCGCGATTTTGCATCCTATAGAAGATCTTCCTTCTTCAATGAAGATGGATCTTTCATACGCCTTCAAAATGTCTCCATTGGATACAATATACCTACCCCGAAGTTTATTCGCAGTGCGCGGATTTACATAAGCGCTCAGAATCTGTTTTTAATAACCGACTACAAAGGCTTCGATCCGGAAGTAAACAATCAGGGTCAGAACAACCTGAATCGTGGTGACGATTACGATGCTTACCCGCGTGCCCGGTCGTTTACTTTCGGTGTAAACCTTGGACTGTAATGAAATGCAAAAAAATCACTGTTAATGAAGAAATCAATATGAAAATAAAAGATAAAAAAAGTCTAACGTGGTGGCCAATGGTCATCCTATTGGCGATCGTACCGGGTTGTTCAGATTTAAATGAAACACCTGATTATATCAATCCGGACACATTTTATAAATCTGCGAATGAACTTCAGTTAGGCGTCAATGCAATATATGACGATCTGACCGTGGGTAGTGGAGACTGGTTTAACTATTTTTATAACCGGTATGTTTTTGAATGCCTCATCGGGTACCAGGTGGGCTGGGAGAAACAACCTTTGCAATATAACCTTGGGAATGTCAGTCCGCAGGATGATGTGATAGAGGCTTACTGGGGGCAAAGTTACCGTTCTATAAACCGTGCGAATGAATTACTGGAAGCGGCAGAAAAAGTAACTGATCCTGCCAATGCCGACCTCATTGCAAGGCTTAAAGGCGAAGCTCAATTTTTGCGAGCTTTCTACTATTATGGGTTGCTAGCTTATTTTGACAATGCGCCTATTTCTCTGAAAGGGACAAAAAACCTGAATGATCTGCCTTCTAACAGTGGCGGCACCCGGGCGATCATTGATCAGATCTATGCCGATTGTATTGCTTCGGCCCAAGTATTGCCACCTTCGTATACAGGGGCGAACCTCGGCAGGGCTACACGCTGGGCTGCTAAAACGCTTCTGATGAAAACACAGCTATGGGATCAACGGTGGGCGGATGCTAAAGCAACGGCAGAGGATATTATGAACAACAGCGGTTTGACGCTATACGATGATTTCAGTCATAATTTTGACGTAGACCATGAAAATATGGGTGAAAGGATCTTTGAAGGACAGGTTTCAGCAACGGCCAATGCCAATGAATACAATAATCATTCAGCACACTTCAATCCGGAAGACTATCCAACAGATCTCGGTGGCGCCGGCTGGAGCTGGCTTAGCGCAACGCAGGCATTCAGAGGTTCTTATGATATCGTTGATAAGCGGATTCCCGGAACATTTATTGAATCCTATCCAACCGCACGAACAAAAAAAGATGCTAACGGCGATTACCCGATAGTCCGGTGGAGCAACACAGCTCCCTATAATTTATCACGCTTCGGCGGCATTGTAGATCCCAATGCCGATCCCAATGATCCTTCTAAACTGGTCTTTGGAAAAGCCTGGTCAGGAAAGATCACAGAGCAAATTTTGCCATCCTGGACCCTTACGGAAAGAAATACTATTTACCTTCGATATGCGGATGTATTGTTAGGACATTCTGAAGCATCTAATGAAAGCGGAACCGGAGATCCTTATCTGGGGATCAATGAAGTGCGCGAACGTGCGGGTTTAACAATCTTGTCTGGATTGAATCAAGGTACGTTGCGCGATGCTATTGTAGAGGAAAGAATTCATGAATTTGCTTTTGAACAGGTTCTCTATCCGGAGTTGAGAAGGAAAAGTACTTTAAATGGAACTCAGGACTATCTCGGAGACTATATCAAAAATTTCTCAGCCACCTACAATGTTGGTAGAACGCCCAAGGCAAAGGATTACGTTTTGCCAATTCCATTGCGCGAAATTCAGGGAAATCCGAATGTAACCCAAAATCCAGCCTGGCAATAGAAAGATAAGCAAGAAGGTCATCTGAAAGGATGGCCTTTTTTTTTGCTTATGGCTGGACGGATAGGGATTAGTCCCTCATCATTGGAATTCCGATTGTGCAAAATTATATCGCTAAAAGGTCAATACGAGTACGGTTCAGTATTTTCACATGATGGAAAAGAACTATACTTCGCAGTTGATCTTGGGGGAAAGTCGGAGATTAGTTGCATATGATTTAATTAGAACACATTTTATGTTTAAAAAAAGAATAATCTATATTTTATTCAAGTCCTTATTGTTTATATCCTGCTCGAATGAATCGGAAGTGCTGGAAATAAAGGAGTTGATTGCGCATGTAGAAACATTCGCAGGAGGCGATGCTGGTTTTCAGGATGGCTCATTGGATCAATCGAAATTCTTTGAACCGACAGACATAACTCTAACCCCTCTTGGCGAGCTTTACGTAATTGACCAGCAGAAGAAGGTGGTTCGTAAAATTACCAAGGAAGGGATTGTTACTACAGTTCATGGCCCGGGCAATAGTGAGTTCACATGTATTGTTTCAGATGCCAATGGTACAATTTACGTTGCTACTGATTATGCTATAGGAATGCTAGCCGGGAACAAATTTGAAATTCTTGTAACCGGCTCGGACCTTCCTAGTACATCTTATTTCCATGGTGTGACAGGCATGGACATACATCCTGACGGGAATATTTATTTTGCTGAAAGAAGTAACAATAGAATTATGCAACTATCGCCGACTGGCTCAGTCACAAAATTTGCTGGAGGTTCTTCCGGCTATAAAGACGGAGTTTTAGAAGAAGCGCTCTTTAGCAGTGACAACGATTTGATGATTACGGAAGAAGGTGAATTTTATATTTCCGATGCGTTAAATCATCGCATCCGGAAGATCTCCGCGCGACTTGTTTCTACTCTAGCCGGTACTGATTTTGGTTACAACGATGGACCTGGTTCTTGGGCCAAATTTCGATGGCCTGAAGGGATGGTCGTCGCTGCTGATGGTTCAATTTATATTGCTGACAGCGGCAATCATAACATAAGGAGGATATTAAGCTCAAACGACGTCTCCACAATTGCCGGTCCAATGGACAATCCATTTCCGGATGTCGGATACATAGATGCTGCGGCTAATGGTGCAAGATTTTTTGGTCCGGAATCTTTAGTTGTGGCGAACGATGGGAGTTTGTATGTATCAGATACTAAAAATAATCGCATCCGGAAAATAGCCTTTCGATAAACCACATCCGAATTAACCATAATTTTAAAAATCGCGGTGAAGTTTGAAAGATGTGAACAGTTTGAACCAGTCGCCGAAGGCTTATTGTATACTATGGGATAAGCTTTAACAGCAACCTGCACCTTCCGGGATACTCCAGGCAAACTCGGGCACCGAGGTCGGCTTCGCAAGGCGGTGATAGGTCTGCCATTTTTTGGTGAGTTAATCAACTCTCAAGTTTCCTTTGGTAATAAAGTTTAGGCCTGCTAAATAGCCATTATAAGTCACTGGCCAGTTATCGGGCCTGATTTCTATATTATAGTCCCGAGTTGGTAAATGATCACCTATGCAATGACTTTTATTAAACGATTACATTGTTATTGACGCAAACTACCCACCTGAAAGTCGTGTTTACACCCTGTGAAGCTGGGTAGTCGAAAGTATATTTAATGCATCATTAAGCAATGAAATTATTTAACAAATTCAATCATGGAAAAAAACGCAAAGTCTGTCCAGAAAATAACACCCTTCCTGTGGTTTAACGATAATGCAGAGGAGGCGATGAAATTTTACACCTCGATTTTTAAAGATTCAAGAATTGAGAATGTAAGCCGCTATCCCGATGGGGGACGCATGCCGGCGGGTACCGTCATGACCGCGACCTTCTATTTAAATGGTCAGGAATTTTATGTATTGAATGGCGGCCCAGGCTTTACCTTCACGGAAGCCATATCATTTTTTGTGAAGTGTCAAACGCAGGAGGAAATCGATGATTTGTGGAATAAGTTATCCGGTGGTGGTAAAGAACAACAGTGCGGATGGCTGAAAGATAAATTTGGTTTGTCGTGGCAGATTGTGCCGCAGGTACTAGGAGAAATGCTGGCAGATAAAGATCGTCAAAAGGCAAACCGGGTTATGCAGGCCATGCTGAAAATGAAGAAAATTGACATTCCAACGTTAAAGCGTGCTTACGACGAAAAGTAAACGGGAAGCCAGTTTTCATATATTTCAGTTTATTTTAAGAGATGAATAAATCTTTATTATGCGGCCTGGTTTTAGCGGGGGGCAGAAGTTCACGCATGGGAAAAGATAAAGGGTTGATCGTCTATCATGAGAGGCCGCAACGCGAGCACCTGTTCAATCTTTTATCAAAGCACTGTGATCAGGTTTATACTTCGTGCTATAGCGAACAAGATGTTTCACCAGGTTTGCGTCCGCTTGTCGATGAATACGATCTGGAAAGTCCTCTGAATGGGATACTCACTGCGTTTGGCAAGCACCCGCAGAGTGCCTGGCTAATCGTTGCAGTGGATATGCCTTATGTAGATGACGGGACGTTGGCACTTTTAATTGATCGTCGCGATCAAAAAAAGGTTGCGACCTGCTTCTACAATTCCGATGAAAAGCTACCCGAGCCGTTACTGACATTATGGGAACCCCATGCCTATCCTTTATTATTAAAATTTGTTGAGAGTGGAAATGTCAGCCCCAGGGATTTTTTGAGTACGAACGCTGTTCATCTGATTTATCCACCCGATAGTAAGATCCTTCAGAATTTCAATTTTCCCAACCAGCTTCCTTCCTGATCAACTCCTTCATTACTTCCTGAAAGATTCTGGTTATTACGGGGCTGCTTATTGACGCAACGCAAACCGTTCACGATCATTGAACGCTTTCCATCGGTGTAAGAAGCGAAAGCAACCCTGCATATCCGGAAACTTTAAAGAGAATAACGGCGTAGGTTTCAGCAGCCACAAGCTACAAAACATGTTTTCAGTTTGTTGCTCTTAGGCGGAATTGTGGTTAATTTGAGTCAGTGTCTTAAAACAAATGAGCCTATTGGTTCCGTTATCGCAGATATCGATAATGCCTCCGATAAGCATGTGACAAAAGATTTGAAGGCGATAGAACACACTTTAAGTTTGTTTTTTTCAGTTACTATACGTTATGTGGGACAAGAAATTCAATGCTGTAAAATATTCAGAAGGAATACCGAAATCTTCCTATGAAGCACTGACGCGAGAAGAAGCGCT
>JAYSOP010000031.1:0-2059 GCA_043722905.1 Chryseolinea sp. | reverse complement strand
GTTTTAATTTCTCCAATTTCGCCGCTATTTACTTTTCCAAAGAGTGCCCTTTTTGCCAGATCATACCGGAAAGTAAACCCGGATACAAGCGAGAGGTTTTTCTCCTTCGCTTTTTTCGCAGCCTCTAAAACCTTTCTGACCCCGGGTGCATCAACCGCTACTGGTTTTTCACAAAAGACATGTTTACCCGCATTGATGGCGGCCATGAGGTGTTCAGGGCGGAATGACGGAGGTGTCGTAAGGATCACCACGTCAACACCCGAATCAATTACTTTTTTATAGGCATCGAAGCCAACAAATTTATGGTCTTTATCAACCTTTACTTTGTTGGGCTGTTCCTCCAGTATGGCTTTATAAGATTCCTCCAGATAATCGGAAAATACATCGCCCATAGCGGTCAGAACTACGTCCGGATCGGCGGCCAACGCCTGCGCTGCGGCCCCTGTCCCACGTCCACCGCATCCAATCAATCCGACTTTCAGCACGTTGGCTGTTGGAAAAGTAGCCGGCTTAGAAAAAGCTAAAGAATAGGGAAGCGTGCTGCCGATAACGGCCGCTCCCGTTGATTTTAGAAATAACCTGCGGTTGGTTTTTCCGAATATGTCATCTTTCATATTGAATGTTGGGATAATAATACAACCTAATTTATAACCTCCTAATGTAGCGGAATCCATGTCGCCTTCCCATTCTTTCTACACCAAATTTTTAAGCGGCTTGTTTTCGATACGATGGGAGATATCAGGATGATGCCATAGCCAGCTTAATGTTAAATGGCGCTCCAATAATTGTTGACGAATTTTCAGTTTACTGTGACATTTTTTTAGTGAAAACGTTCCAAAAAAGACAAAATGGCAAACTTTCAAATGCCCTGCATTCCTATTGGATCAGAGGCATACCTTTTGAAGGTCAGTAATTGTCAGAAATTAAAAACAATGTTTAATCAGAAAATCAGAAAGGAGACAATTATGAAAACTTTAGTAAAAACGAATGGAAATTTATTCCCTGCTATCCCCTCGTTAATTGAAGATTTCTTAATGAGGGATCTGGTCAACGCATCCAATGGAAACTGGAAGTCCACAGGCACCACACTTCCCGCCGTAAATGTCGGTGAAACCAATGAGGCGTTTATCATTGAAGTGGCCGCGCCTGGAATGAAGCGCGGCGATTTTAACGTTGAATTGGATAACAACGTGATCACCATTTCATCACAAAACGCAGAAAGGCGTGAAGAAAAAAACAGTGATGGCGCTTATTCCCGCAGAGAATTCAGCTATCAGTCTTTTCAACGCAGTTTCGCTTTGCCTGAAAATAAAATTGAAGGCGAGAAGATCACTGCAAAATATGTAGACGGTATACTCTATATCGCCGTTCCTAAAAAGGAAGAAGCCAAAGTAAAACCACCAAAACAAATTTCGATATCTTAATAAAAAAGGCGGGGACTCCCGCCTTTTTTATTTAACCCAATCCTTCTCCTCCCGCCAGCAATCTGGTGAAAACCTTTCTTTTGTGAACTAAATGCAGCATTCAAAATGATTTAATATCTATCCGAAAAACCATCCGACAAAAAAATAATTTTGAAGATTTTTAAAAATAGTCGCGAAGAAATATTCAGAACAATACGAGAATTCAGGTTCACCTAAGGTAAACTCGTGTAAAGAATAGGCCAAATTAAATTGGTGTTTACATACTTCATAAATTTTTCTTCATTTAGTGATGCGATCTGTTCTGAAATAATATATTTGCAATTATCTTTAAAGGTAAACAGCCATTAAGTCGACACATTTAATTTTAGAAACCTGAATCATTCATTGCCCGGCCATGACCGGGTTTTTTATTATTTGTCCAGAAGCTCTGGTTCTATGTAACCATTGATTAAAAAATTAGCCATAAATGACCATTCTGTATATTGATGATGATGTCGAGGATATCGAAATATTCAGGGATGCCATTCAAGTTGTTAACCTTTCCATTGATTTTACATCGGTGAATAGCGCCAGGGAAGCGCTGTCTTATTTGAGAAACGGAAGCAACCTTCCCGATCATATTTTTTTAGATATTA
>JAYSOP010000030.1:0-3368 GCA_043722905.1 Chryseolinea sp. | reverse complement strand
TAAAAGCAAACTATCCCGGTAAAGAAGCGGAGATGTTTCAGAAACTTTCAAAGACCCAGCCCATCGGCAGAATGGGAAAACCACATGAGATCGCCTCTTTGGCCCTATATCTCTGTTCGGAAGAAGCCGGCTTTGTAACGGGTTCTGATTATCCCATCGATGGAGGTTTTATGAAATTAAATACTTAAACAATTAAAAGCTGATAATAACAGCAGTCCCTGAATTATGAAACTTTTGCGATTTGGCCCGGCAGGTAAAGAAAAACCTGGCATTTTATTAAATGACGAAATCATAGATGTGTCTTCTTTCGGCGAAGATTTCGGAGAATCTTTTTTTGAACGTGATGGACTCAACCGCCTGAGTACCTGGTTTGAAAGTAAAAAATCATCCTTGCCAAAGGTTCAAAAAAATGTAAGACTTGGATCGCCCTTCACGCGTCCGTCGAAAATTATTTGCGTCGGACTTAATTACAGCAAGCATGCTGCGGAATCAAAAATGCCTTTGCCGAGTGAACCGATTCTTTTTTTTAAATCTACGACGGCCTTAACTGGTCCCAATGATGACCTCATCATTCCAAAAAATAGTGTGAAAACCGATTGGGAAGTTGAACTGGCAGTGGTGATAGGAAAAAAGACATCCTACGTGGAAGAAAAGAGCGCCATGGATCATGTGGCCGGTTTTTGCCTTCACAACGATTATAGTGAACGTGCGTTCCAACTAGAGCGCAATGGGCAGTGGGTAAAGGGCAAGAGCGCTGATACTTTTGCCCCGCTAGGACCATACATGGTCACAAAAGATGAACTGCCTGACTACCACAACAGCCGCTTGTGGTTGAAAGTTAACGGCAAAATATTACAGGACAGCAATACCGATGACTTGATTTTCGGTGTCCCCTTTCTGATCAGTTACATTAGTCAGTTCATGACGTTGCTACCCGGCGATGTCATTTCCACGGGAACACCCGCAGGAGTGGGACTGGGGTTGAATCCGCCTACTTTTCTAAAACCGGGTGATGTGGTTGAGCTGGGTATCGATGGGCTTGGGGAACAAAAACAGGTAGCCAGGGCGTGGAGATAAGTTTAAAGCTTAAAGCGGAAAGCAAAAAGCGAGATTGGTTATATGACAAAGTCTTCCGAAACGACCTGAATGTAACGCCAAATATAATTTCCTGACGCTTAATGCCTGATGCCTAATTCCTGATGCCTTTAATGCCTAATGCCTAACATGATCGATTCGCACCAACATTTCTGGAAATTTGATAGTGCCAGGCATGCGTGGATATCGGATGAGATGAAAATTATCAGACGCGATTTTCTTCCCGTGGATTTAGAGCCATTGTTGCAAAAACATGATATTGAGGGTTGTGTGGCAGTGCAGGTTGATCAGACGGAAGATGAAACACTTTCTTTACTTGCTCTGGCTAATCAACACCCCTTTATCAAGGGAGTTGTTGGATGGATTGACCTCGCCAATCCGAACCTCGAATCGCGCCTGGAGTATTTTACCACTTTAAAAAAGCTTAAAGGGTTCAGACACATTGTGCAGGGCGAGAAGCCCGGATTTCTATTGCAGCCTGCTTTCATCAAAGGGTTGAAAAAATTACAGCGGTTTAATTTTACCTATGACCTTTTGGTTTACCATCACCAATTGGAGGATGCCCTGGCATTTTTGGACCAGGTATCTGAAACGAGAATTGTAGTGGATCATCTGGCAAAACCCGCTATTAAATCAAGGGAAAAAGCGCTCTGGCAAAAGCACATGACAGCGTTGTCAGCATATGAAAATGTATACTGTAAAGTTTCCGGTATGGTAACGGAAGCGGATATGAAAAACTGGAAGTACGAGGATCTGCTTCCATACCTTGATATAATATTCAGCGTATTCGGTACAAACCGGCTGATGTATGGCTCAGACTGGCCGGTATGTTTGTTAGCCGCCACGTATGATCAGCAATTTTCTGTACTTCAAACTTATTTAAAAAGCTTTTCCGAATCAGAAAAGCAACTGGTTCTTGGTGAGAATGCGAAAAGATTTTATAATCTTTAATGTTATGGATTTACAGCTGAAGGATAGAGTAATTATCGTCACAGGAGGTGCAAAAGGTATTGGAGAGGGAATTGTAGAAGTCCTTGCCCGCGAAGGCGCGATTCCCGCGATTGTTGGCCGAAATGAGGTGGATAATAAAGCCATGCTGAAAAAAATAAATGGGAAAGGTTTTCAGATTGCGGCTGAACTTACGCGTCCTGAAGAATGTAAAAAGTCGGTAGAAAGGATCATTCAGCATTACGGCAGGATTGACGGTCTGGTGAACAATGCGGGGGTTAATGATGGAATTAATCTCGAGCACGGTTCTTATGAGTCTTTTATGGAATCCCTTCATAGGAATGTAGTGCATTATTATCTCATGGCCCATCATGCTTTGCCCGAATTAAAAAAGTCAAAAGGAGCCATTGTTAACATAGGATCGAAAGTAGCGGAAACTGGGCAGGGTGGCACATCCGCCTATGCTGCCGCTAATGGAGGGCGTAATGCATTGACCCGCGAATGGGCCGTAGAGCTTTTAAAATATGGTATCCGTGTGAATGCAGTGATCGTGGCGGAATCTTATACGCCCCTGTATGAAAAATGGGTTCAGACTTTACCAGATCCGGAAAAAGCGCTACGAGAGATAAACGAGAAAATTCCGTTGGGCAACCGTATGACTACTGCTGAAGAGATCGCCAACATGGTGGCTTTTCTTTTGTCGGAAAAATCGAGCCATACTACAGGGCAGTTAATCCATGTTGATGGGGGTTATGTTCATCTGGACCGGTCGATCAATGCATTGAAATAGTTTTGCTCTGTGCGCCGCGCGCTGTGACCATTTCTGCGGTTCATTACGCAAAATTTTAAATGTAGTTTTGAGTTGTTAGCTTGGGTTTTTTCATCCGCCCGAAGCTTGCAGGTACTAAAATAATTCATTATGATACCAACCGACACCACTTACGCAACCGCCACCAATACCGGGAAGAATTACCTGATTCCTTTTATTCTCGTAACCAGTTTATTTTTCCTATGGGGAATGGCCAACATTTTAAACTCGGCGTTGATAGCGCATTTCCAACCGGTTTTTGAGATCGGAAGGGCAGAAGCTTTGTTAGTGGAAACTGCGTTTTACTTTGGATATTTTACCATAGCGCTTCCTGCGGGGTTGTTTATGGAGAAGTACAGCTATAAGAAAGGAATACTCATTGGGTTGGTGCTGTATGCGATCGGCGCTTTGCTATTTATTCCCGCTGCGTATATGCTGACTTTTGGATTTTTTCTCATTGCCCTATACATCATTGCCAGTGGGCTCGCTTTTTTGGAAACGGCTGCGAACCCTTATG
>JAYSOP010000029.1:0-4096 GCA_043722905.1 Chryseolinea sp. | reverse complement strand
AAGGTCTTTCAGACTCCTGACGCCTGTTAATCCGGCGGAAAGAGGTTGTCAGTTATCCCTTTTCATGCTAAAAAATGGCAGAAAAATATTTGACCGGATAACGGCGTCAGGGGTAGTCGCCGACTGGCGGGAGCCGGACGTTATTCGCCTTGCCCCGGTGCCATTGTACAATACATTTGAGGAAGTTTTTCGGTTTGGAGAGATCTTTAGAAAGGCCCTTTAAATCGGCAATGCCAGGAAAATTTTTTGTGGTATTGAATTGTTTTCTATTTCCCGAGTGCTGACTACTCTTGTTTTCAGTCTCATTTAAATAGTAAGCATCGATTTCAGAAACTTTAGAATAATTTCCTATCATGCTCCGAAGCTACTATGTCGATCTTTGCGATAAATTGGATTTGTTATCTTAATGAATAAAACAAAAAATATTGCCATTGTGGGTGCGGGCCTGGTGGGGTCATTACTCTCCATTTACCTTTCAAAACGTGGTTTTCAGGTTTCCGTGTTTGAACGTCGGGGAGATATGCGGAAAACGGCTGAAGACGCGGGAAGATCCATTAACCTCGCCCTCAGTACAAGAGGGTTCCGGGCTCTGGCGGAGGTGGGGCTCGCGGAGGAAATAAAAAACGTGGCCATACCCATGCATGGACGAATGATGCATGACCAAAAAGAAAACCTTACTTTTCTGGCTTATGGAAAAGAGGGGCAGTTTATCAATTCAATTTCACGAAGCGGTCTAAACATTGTCTTGATAAATAAAGCAGAAGAGAAAAAGGTTGATTTCTTCTTTCATCATAAATGTAGCCAGGTGAACTTCAGCGAAACTTCGCTAATCCTGCAAACAGAAGACGGCGCATTCATCCAACGAAAATTCGACTTGATCATAGGCGCGGACGGGGTTTTTTCGGCGATCCGATCAGCGATGCAAATCACGGACAGGTTTCATTATTCCCAACAATATCTCGAACACGGTTATAAGGAATTACACATTCCGGCAAGTCATGCCGGGGGTTTCATTCTGGAAAAAAATGCCCTCCACATCTGGCCCCGGGAAAGTTTTATGATGATCGCTTTGCCCAACCCTGACGGGAGTTTTACCTGTACCTTATTTCTTCCCTTTGAAGGTGAGGTGTCCTTCAAGGCCCTTAACACTGATGCAGAAATCATATCCTTTTTTCAAAAGACTTTTCCGGATGCCTTCATACACATGCCGACGTTATTACACGACTTTAAAGTTAACCCTGTTTCCTCTCTTGTGACGATCAAATGTTTTCCCTGGGTGCGAAATAAAAGCCTGGTAATCGGCGACGCGGCCCATGGCCTTGTTCCTTTCTATGGCCAGGGAATGAATGCAGGATTTGAGGATTGCCGAATACTGGATCAGTTGTTGAACCAACATGGAGACAATTGGCTGGAGGTTTTACCAGCCTTTCAAATGGCGCGCAAAAAAGATACTGACGCCATTGCGCAGCTTGCTTTTGACAACTTTATTGAGATGCGGGATCTGGTGGCGGATCCTGAATTTTTATTGCGAAAAAAAATTGAAGCCAAAATCCATGCTGCGTATCCAGATAAATGGATACCACTTTACTCCATGGTCACTTTTAATGACAGCATCAGTTATTCAGAAGCTTACATAATGGGTCAGAAGCAGAAAACAATTATGGACCAGATTATGGAAAGACCAAGCCTTGCTGAACACTGGCAAGAATTAAACCTAAAACAAATTGTTGATCAATTGGTGGACTGAATGCAGGTTGAAATGCAGGTAAAAAGGCAGGTTGAAATCAGGTTTAAATTCAGGTTTGTAATAATTAAATTCCACTATGAGGCGATGTGAATTTTATATTCCTCGTAACGCTCTAAAACATCACGGACGTAGTTTATAGGTTCTTCGCATTTACAGTAGCCAGCGGTTACGATGGGATCGCGATAGAATTTAGGATCTGATTTCCGCGACAAAAAAAATTCGACATTGTCATACCATAATTGGGGATCTTTGCCGTGTTTTCCTGTCAGCTTTCTGGCATCGACAACATGTGATAATCCAACATTATAGGAAGCCAGAATAAATTTCAATCGCTCATCTGGATCGGCAATTCTTTTTCGCCAGTAATTATCTAAATATTTTAAGTAGCCAACACCTGCCCTCAGGCTTTGAGTAGGATCATCCAGGTCAAAGGCACCGAATTCATTTGCTGTTCGCGGCATCAGTTGCATCAATCCACGGGCTCCTGCCCACGATTCACCTTTGGGCAAAAATTTTGATTCCTGATAGATTAAAGAAGCGAGCAATCGCCAATCCCATCCAAGCGTATCAGCGCCTTGTCTGATTAGACTATCGAATGGGGATAGCATGTTCCCCCCCATGGAAGAATAATCGCTTTTCATCCTTACCAACGAAGTTCGAGGGCTTTTAAAGTAGCGATTATAAATCACCATAAAGGTAGCTTCTTTTTTTACCGCCGCTAGCCATTGATTGATGGCCTCAAGTAGTTGAGGCGAATTAATGCGTGTAGCCCAGCCGATCTGTTGTGCTACGCTTATTGGGGTATTAATATCCAAATTAGGATAATATGACGCATTTACCCTGGCAATCATATGATCGGCGACGGTGTAATCTATCTCTCCGATGGCCACTTTTCTGATCAATGATTCACTCTCAGAAGAGCCTGTATCTGAAAGGATAACAACGTCGCCGCCGATCTCTTCGGAAAGATGCTGTAAACGCGTCTCAAAACTTGACCCTGCAAGAACGTAAACTTCTTTTCCGATTAGTTCCACCGGGTTGCGGATAAGACTATCGTTTATTTTGTCAAGCGTCATCTGCCGCCAATTGTCAGGCTTTCGCTGTACTAAAACCTGATAAGAATTAAAATGAGGCTTGCTGAAAGCCACGTATTGCTTTCTGTCCTTTGTAATACTCAGCGGAAAAGCGATAAGGTCCCCTTCACCTTTGTTTAGCTGGTCCATAGCCCGGTCAATGCCTGAAGTAACTTTGATTTTGAGGTCAACATTAAGATGTTTTGCAAAGAGGTTTAGCAATTCATATTCATAACCCATGGGTTGACCTTTGTAAATAAAATAACTCACTGAATTATTATCTACCAGGGCGTTGATATACCCGCGTTTGATGATTTCATCCAGATCAAAATCTACTTCGGGTGCGGTTGTAAAATTCACCTTTGGTGATTGATTGCAGGATGACAAGGCTGCGAAAACACACATCAAAGCTAAAAAACAGCGGATTGCAGATCCCATAGGATTTTAAAATTAGGGAATCCAGCGTTAAAATAAAAAAGGGACCCCATGGGCCCCTTTATTGAGATTTTTAGACGTTCAGGAATATCAGAATTTGATTTTCAATCCCACGTTCCAGGTTCTGCCCAAACCATAATAAACTACGTTACGGGTACTGCCGTTATCTCCTATCTTTGCCATTTCAATATTCGGATTAAATAGGATATTCGTTTCTGATTCAGAAAGATATTGATTGTCAAAAACATTGTTAACGTTAACTCTTAAAATTACTTCTACGTCACTGAGGTTAAAACCATATGAGGCGCCTGCATCCACCAGGTCATAGGAAGGTACTTGCCACGCCTGGCTTCCGGGAGTTAAGAAAGACGCATCAGTAGCCACATTAAAGTCGGCGTAGATTTTATCGGCATAATAATAATTACCATAAATCCTGAAACGTTTTATTACTTCATAGTCAGCCCCGACACCCAATGTGGTTTGTGCTGCGTCCGGAATTTTAACATCCTTCATGAATAAATCAAGCGTACCAATCAATTGCTGATTGGTATCGAATACACTTGCTGTAAAATCATCGCTGTATTTCCAATTACCAAAAGATGCCATTCCGGTGATGTTCAATTTAGATATTGGCGAAAAGGAAAAATCAAGCTCAATTCCCTTGTGAAGCTGACCTACTCCAAAAAAATTGGCTGTCCCATCCTGACCGTTTACCTGCGTGGTGCGGGAGATCTGACGATCGGTCCATTCTGTATTATAGGCATTTACATTTAATGAAAAGTTTGGACTCCGGTAACCATAACCAACTTCAAAAGCATACACTTGCTGGTTCTTCGAATTG
>JAYSOP010000028.1:0-2141 GCA_043722905.1 Chryseolinea sp. | reverse complement strand
TCGCTTTCCGTATAGTATGCCCGTGCCGGTTGGGCCATACATTTTGTGGGATGAAAGGCAATAGAAATCACAATCAAGTTCCTGCACATCAATATCAATATGGGCTCCTGCCTGTGCACCATCAATTAAAACGACGGCACCGACGTGATGGGCAAGCCTCGTAATTTCCTTCACCGGGTTGATTGTTCCGAGACTATTGGAAGCATGATTAACGGCAACAATTTTTGTCCGTGGTGATAACTGTTGTTTATAAACTTCCATGTCCAGAACACCCTCACGGTTTACGGGTATTATTTTCAGCCTGGCCCCGTTCGATTCACAGATGAATTGCCAGGGTACAATATTGGAATGATGCTCCAGCGTGGAAATAATAATTTCATCCTCCTCCTTTACAAATGCCCTTCCATAAGAAGCGGCTACCAGGTTAATACTTTCGGTTACGCCACGGGTAAAAATAATCTGTTCTGAGGAAGGAGCATGAATAAAATTTTTCGCCGTTTCACGTGTACTTTCGTACGCTTTGGTAGCCTTTTCTGCCAGTGTATGAATTCCTCTGTGGATGTTCGCATTATAGCCCGTGTAATACGATACCAGTGCATCAATAACCCTTTTGGGTTTCTGATTAGTGGCGGCATTGTCCAGATAAATCAGGTCACGGCCATTTATCTGCTGATGTAAAACAGGGAACTCCGTCCTTATTTTTTCAACATCAATACCAGTCGTAATCGGTTGTTGGGATGCTTGCATGGATTAGAAATTTTATTGTAACCGTTCGCTGATCAAAGCATCAATATAATTTTTTATCGGAGTATGTTTAATTTTATCCGTTACCTCCCCGGCAAAGGCATATAACATCATCGCTCTTGCTGAATCTTTATGGATACCTCGGGTACGCAAATAAAATAATGCCTCTTCATCCAACTGCCCGGTGGTACACCCGTGAGAACATTTTACATCATCCGCCCAGATTTCCAACTGTGGCTTGGTATTGACCCCTGCTTTTTCTGACAACAGGATATTTCGGTTTGCCTGAAACGCGTTTGTTTTCTGAGCTTGTGGACGCACAAATATTTTTCCATTAAAAACACCGCGGGAGCTCCCATCCATAATGCCCTTATATAATTCGTTGGTAAAAGAATTTGGTTTTTTATGATCAACAACGGTATGGTTATCCGCTAAGGTATTATCGCCAAGCAGATACAGCCCATACATGTGAGACTCAATCCCTTCTCCGTCAATCGTCAGGTGAAGATTATTTCTCAGAATTTTACCTTGCAAGCTGAAGCTAAAAGTATTTACGCGGCTTGAATTTTTCTGATGGATCTCGGTGTTGGTATACTGATAACGGTTTCCCTTATCATTCTGGATACTGTAAAAATTCAGGAGCGCATTTTCTGCTACCGCGATTTCTGTCACCAGGTTGGTAAAATGGTTTCCCGTCCCGAAAGAATTGAATTTTTCTACGATGGTAACCTCACTGCTCTTCCCTGTCAGAATCAGATTCCGGTTGGAGCAAATCACTTCCCCTGCGGAAGCATCATTGATGTAGTAAATCATGATGGGCGCTTTTACCACTGACTGATCCGGGATGTTGATGAACAAACCGGCTCTCCAGTCTGCGGTATTCCATGCGGCATACGCATCTGTCTTAATACTAGTGTACTGGTTGAAGTGCCTGATTACTTCCGGATTTTTAGCGTCCAAAACCTCTTGCAGATCCAAAATAGTCAGTTCGGATGGAGGGGAAATTATCACTGAATGTTCTCTGGAATAAATTCCATTTACAAAAACAATCACGTTCGCTTCTACACCCGGTATGAAATACGGTGTTAAATCTTTTACCTGCGACGCTACCCGATCATGTTGAAAAGAAAAATTTTTTTCCAGCTCTCTTGTAAGGGGAGTGTATTTGTATTCTTCGTGTTTGGTTCCAGGGAGGCCAAGGTTCTGAAAAATACTCAGGGCATGGCTTCTCAGTTCGTCAGTAACAGGGGTAACTCTGCGCTGAATAAACGAAGAAACGTCGGAAGTTATATTTTTATCGGTCGTTGAAAGATTCATTATACACAGTTACGCCAGGGCTACCTCATCCTTTATCCAGTCATAACCTTTCGCTTCAAGTTCAAGGGCGAGGTCTTTTG
>JAYSOP010000027.1:0-2392 GCA_043722905.1 Chryseolinea sp. | reverse complement strand
GCTGATTGAGAATAACATTTCGCTCTCTGGTACCCTCCCTGGATGGATCGAAGTTCTGTCCGTCGATAAATTTCAGATCCAGGTTAGTGATGTAATTTTCGTCAACCATAAAATCGCGCATGATAAACGGTTCTTCTTCTCTGCTGCGTTTGTATTGGCTCGCCCTGTCATTCCAGGTTCCCAACCGATGCGATACACCTCCTACGCGGTCGACCCCTTTTAAGGTTTTTAGTTCTCCGGCAATCTTTTGAAAATCCACGCCCTGCAGGCGGATGTTAATGATGTTTTTTTCATTGATGCCATAATCCTTACTAACCATAAAATCAATCTGGCGGTAGATGACCATCACCATAATAATGAACACGATTGACAGACTGAACTGCATAATAATGAGAACTTTACGGAAGGTTAGTTTGGAATATACTTTAATATCCCCACGGTTCTTCAAAACCCTGGCGGGACGAAAAGCAGAAAGGTATCCGGCAGGCAATAAGCCGGCAACACAACCCACCAGCACGGCGAACACCATGAAATAAATGAACAATGAATAGTCTTCCTGTAAATCCGTTGCGAACTCATGTGCGATATTCAACTGCATAAAAGCAGGCTTAAGCAATTGAAGGAGGAGATAGGAAAAGGCCAGACAAATCAGGGAGAACACGACCGACTCTCCGACAAATTGCAAGAATACCTGGAGTCGTTGAGCCCCTACAATTTTACGAACGCCGATTTCCCGGGCTCTTGACAGGGATTTGGCGATCATCAGGTTCGTATAATTGAAGCACGCCATGATCATGACCACCGCTCCCATTGCCACCATGAACAGTACCAGCAACTCAGGCATACCTTGTCCCATTTGATTTGACAGCTCAGGACCTGGCGTAATATCCGCGAGGGGTTGTGTATAAAATTCGTATCCCCGGTCACGGGGCTCCAGTTCTAAATTTGAATAATGTTTTTTATTGATTTCTCCGAGGGCTGCTACCACTGCGGCAATCTGCGACCCTTCTTTTAACTTAAGGTAAACGTAGTTGCCATAATAGTTATTCCAGTCATCAACCGAAGCCTCTACCATACTTTGTTTTTCCAATGCGGGAAACCCGTTCATCGAAGCGATCACCTCAAATCTAAAATGCGTTTTGCCGGCAATGGGTTTTAACACGCCGGTGATCGTAAACTCCCCGTATCCATTTATGGTGATGGTTTGACCGAGAGGATCGTCGTTACCAAAAATTTTCGTCGCTGCGAGTTGAGTCAGCACCAGACTATTCGGTTCAGTAAGCACCGTTGACGGATTGCCTTTCTCAAGCGGGAAGTTAAAAACCTCAAGAAAATCAGGATCAACAAATAATCCGGACACCGGAACATTTACATTGCCGTACACAGCATCTCCATTGAGACGGCTGTTCAAGCGTACCACATTTTCCGCAAAGGTATACTCTTCACTCAATGCCCGGCCGATCGGCAAAGCCGTGGAGGCATAATCTTCACTGCCACCCCCAACTCTCAGTGCTCGTGTGTTTACACGATAAATCCTTTCGCTGTCGCGATGAAAATTATCGTAAGTATATTGCTCTTTTACTACGAGAATGATCAGCAACCCTAAGGACATGCTGACGCTAAGCCCAATCATATTGATCAGCGAAAAAGCACGGTGGCGGAAAATATTCCGCAATGAAGTCGTAATGATGCTCTTTAACATATTTGATATTTTTAACCCAAGTATTCAGAAACGATCCACAGTTTCCGTAATCTCAATGGCTTTTGGGATTTGGCCATTGACTAATGACTATTGACCACTTTCGATTCTCGATTATCGACTATTGACTATCAACCACTGACTGTTTCCTAATACCCGATCCCTGATCCCTGATGCCTAATACCTAATACCTGACCCCTATTCATTTTTTAACGTCTCCGCCGGATTTAGTTGGGCTGCCCTCACGGTAAAATAACTTAGCGTAAGCCACGATATAAAAATCAAAGACAAGCCCGACGCAATAAAAGTGACGGGGCTTATATCAATCTGGTAGCTGAAGTTCTTTAACCAGTCGTGCATGAGCCACCATGCCAATGGTGTGGCTAGTAAGACGGCTAAAAAAATGAGTTTGGTAAAGGCGCCGACAAGCAAAATCAGTATGCTGCCAGTGGAAGCCCCGAGAACCTTGCGCACACTTAACTCTTTTATTTTTTGTTGAAAGGTGAGCAGAGACATGCCAAACAATCCAAGGGAGGCAATCAGGATCGCGATCACTGTGAAAGTTCCCAGTATGGTGCCCGTTCGTTTCTCAGCCGCATACTGTGCGTTAAGCTGATCTTCCAGGAACGAAAACTCAAAGCCATACACGGGCTCAAATTGTTTATAGACCTTTTCAATAGCTGAAATTTTCTC
>JAYSOP010000026.1:0-3213 GCA_043722905.1 Chryseolinea sp. | reverse complement strand
CCCTACACCGTATGGAGTAACCCCATCATCATTGCCTCTAATGTCAGTGCTGATGATATAGGCGCAGTAATTTCTTTGCCGCTACAGGGACAAGTTGGCATTTTCTGGTCCAATCAGGTTACAAAACGATGGGGATTTAAAACCCATACCAATGGAGCAAGCCCTTCAGCGTGGTCAGCCGATGAACTTCCTGCAAGCCAGTCTGCTTTAAATGTGGGAAGTGGGATGGCCGACGATCATTTAAATCTGACCGTCGCATCGGACGGATCAATGTACTGTGCCGTCAAGACCGGTTACGACACACCCGGCCATCCGCAGGTCGCCTTGTTAAAACGTCTACCTGATGGAAAGTGGGATGACTTGTATGCAGTCGCGGATGTCGGAACTAAGCCAATTGTTATTATCAACCAGGCAGCAGACTTACTAAAAGTTATTTTTTGTAAATATTCGGGGAGTGATATTGTGTATAAAGAATCGCCCCTTTCAGATATTTCATTTGGTCCGACCACGATCCTCATAAAGGGAATACATGATAATGCGACCAGCGCTAAGGATAATTACAATACTGATGTCGTTATCCTCGCTACTGACAATATAAATAAACAGATTGTTGGCGTATTAGCTTCCGATAATCCCCCATCGACTCCTCCGGACCAACCACAACTTTTTACGCCAGCAAATTTGTCCACTGGGCAACCCCTGAATCCAACATTAGGGTGGGGATCAGCCGCGAATGCCACTGCTTATCGAATACAGGTATCTGATAGATCGGATTTTTCAAACTTAGTATTCGTAAAAAGCAACATACAGACCACCTCCGCTCAACCGGATGGGTTAGCTTATGTGACAAAATATTATTGGAGAGTTCAGGCTTTTAATGGAGCAGGAAACAGCCCCTGGTCGGGAGCATGGAGTTTCACTACCCAATCCGCTCCAGCTGTTTCGGGTCTCGCGGGGTTTTGGAAATTGGATGAAGGATCAGGAACAACGATTAAAGACGATTCCGGCAACGGAAATAACGGGGAGTGTATCGGTTCTCCTTTGTGGTCAACTGGTGTAGCAGGATCCGCATTAAAATTCAACGGAGTAAACCAGTATGCCAGAGTCCCCGACGCGCCTTCGCTTGACATTACAGAAGAAATTACCCTTGCAGCATGGATCCAGCCGGGGAAAACATCATCCCAAAAAATAATGGTGAAGGGAGATTCCAAGATTGCGGATGGGTATGAACTTTCATTGCTCAGCACGGGTAAGGTATCTTTTAAAATTAACCCCTATACTTCCGACGTGTATAAAATTAATTCCAGCGCCCTATATCCTATCGACGGAACCTGGATGCACGTAGCAGGAACTTTTAACGGCACGGTCATGAAAATCTTTATCAACGGAACAGAAAATAAAAGTATCACATTCGGAACACCTGCCTCTATCGTCATGAATACCCTGCCACTTGCCATCGGCGGAAATGGTGATGGAACCAGTAAGTTTCAAGGTGCCATCGATGAGGTGCGCATTTATGACTATTCACTCACCGCAAGCGAAATTTATGACCTGGCAAATGTTTCATCCGCAAAAAGCACCGGAACCGCGCGACAGCAAACCAAAAGTATTGAGGTAAATGCTGAGGAAACTATCGATCATGGAATGCATGTATTTCCAAATCCTGCAGGGAATTCTTTGACCGTTACATTGAATCCTTCAACCAAAAATATCATTTCCATTTCCGACATGAACGGGCGTATTCTTTACCGCACCGTTGCGACGGGAGATAATGCATTAAACATTGATCTGGATGCATTTAGTTTAAAAAGAGGGCTGTATCTTTTGTTGATTCAATCTTCAGATTCGATTACAGCAACCAAGTTCTTAAAAAAATGATATGGGTTAGGTGGCTGGTTTTTATCTGACACTGATCTCCTTATTACGGTTGCCTGGCGACACATTACAATCGCGAAACGCTATCCAATTTGTGCCGATAGCGCTCATCGGAGGAAAATTATACATATTTTTTTTTGTAGATTTAAACAAGGTGCAGCCCACTCCGATGCATCAGGATGGACGCAAGTAAATGTTACTATTCGGAAAAAATGTTCGCAGTTCGCATTTGGTAATCGCAGGTCATTTTTTGGCCTTTATATTGTTGGTGACGACTTGTGATTTTGTAAAAAAGGAAGAGCAGATATCAGGTATAGTACATTATTCTGGTCAGGAATTTGCGCGTTCAGAAACCTGCGTTGGTTGTCATCAATCCATTACCGACTCCCATTCATTAACTCCCCATTTTCTGACCTCCCGTCCGGCCGCAATTGAAACGGTGAAGGGAAGTTTTGACTCCGGTGAAAATGTTTTGGTGCTGAATGAACGATTGAAAATTGTCATGGAGAAATCTCCGTCGGGATTATTTCAACGGGGCTTTGTTGATGGCATCGAAGTCGATAAAAAGCCTTTTGACATAACCATCGGATCGGGACGGCAAGGACAAACCTATTTGTTCTGGCAGGACAATGCACTTTTCCAACTACCCGTTTCATATTATACGCCCGGGCACTCATGGCGTAACAGCCCGGGTTATCCGACTGACCAAATCCTTTTTAACCGGAACGTCCCGGCAAGGTGCCTCGAATGCCATAGTACCTATTTCAAAACCGGTAAATTTATAGGGCAAAATGAAACTTTTGACAGAAACCAGGCGATGCTGGGAGTGGATTGTGAACGATGTCATGGACCTGCCGCGAAGCATGTTACTTTTCACCGGAAGCATCCGGAGGAAAGTAAAGCAAAACATATCGTTAACCCAGCCCGGTTAAGCAGGCAACAGAAGCTTGATAATTGTGCCCTTTGCCATTCTGGCATCCGCGAAAATCTAATGCCTTCTTTTTCGTTTCTGGTCGGTGATAAACTGGATGATTTTTCCCTTCCAAATTACGCGGTTGATAGCGCTGCGACATTGGACGTTCATGGAAACCAATACGGTTTACTGGCATCCAGCAAATGTTTCCGGATGAGTACCATGGATTGTTCCTCCTGTCACAATATTCACGTTAAGGAAACAAACAAACTGGATGTATTTTCTTCCCGATGCATGAATTGCCACATCAAGGGAGGCCCCAATTTTTGTACACAACCCGAAGTTCCGGGCTTGGTGCTGAGTAATAACTGCATTGATTGCCATATGCCTGCGCTGCCCTCCAGACAAGTCGTCTTGCAGACTTC
>JAYSOP010000025.1:0-3593 GCA_043722905.1 Chryseolinea sp. | reverse complement strand
CGTGTTGGCCAACTGAATTTTTTTTGTCAGGATCCGCGTGCCTACTCTATTTAACTGATAATCACCGGCGATGTTATTAACCTGAAGAAACTGAAGGATATTATTTTCAAAAATTTGGGTAACCTGAACATCCACGGTGGTTAAATTAACGGCTTCAAACGGCAGCACCAATCCATTTGTACTGGGTAATATTGAACCATTGCCTGTAAACTTAACGGCGGGCTTCAGTTGCTCAAAAGCAATTTCCGCACTGAAGGATGCTTTCAATTTACGATCAAAGACATTTTTTATTCCGGTTTCAATGGTAACCGTTTTTGATCCGCTTTGACGGACCGGGGGATACACCCAGATCTCATTATCATGGATATCAAAATCCAGGTTGGGGAGATCCGAAATACGAATCAATCCGGTAAGGTTTTGATTTTCCTTTAATGGGTCAGAAAATTGAAGAACAAGATGTTGGTTTGGGGTTTCAACTACCCTGGTGTTTATGATTTTGAAATCATCGATTGATGGTATATCAACTACTTCGTTTTCTATCCGATCTATTCCGAATGCCTGGCCATTTACCGTGATGCTTACTTTTCCTGCCGCATCATTCCTCAACACATCTTCCACCGTAAACCCATGTTGCAAACCATCGCCAGTATGGGTCCATGTGACCTTGAGTGTTTTGCCTTCCTGAACTGCGTCTACTGTCTTTTCTACCAGACCGGGCTCAGCATAATCTGCCGTATTTAGGATCCCTTCTATCTTTTGTTTTTTTAAGTCCGCTTTTAAGTAAGATTTTATGTTTTGGATATATACCTCAAAATTCTGTGGTGTAATTTGGAAGGAATACTCAAAGGTGGCCAGTTCTTTGGGAAGGCTATTGAACAATCTGGAAAGCATAAATTTCGCTTCATATCGCTTTCCGGATATCAATCTGTTTTCAGGTTTGAATTCGACCGTGCGCTTGTCGATCCAAATTATTTTACCTTGTATGGAAGGTGAGAAGTCAAATAACTTAATTGAATTTGTTTGCCCCACCTCGGCAGAATCAACCACATCACGGGAGAACACGATTCTTAACGGAGAAGAAGAGGGAAGAACTCCAGCCGTATAAGATGAAATATATTCCCCAAAGGCCGGATTTATTAAAACGAGAACTGGTTTATTCCCAGGAGAACTCGCAAAGTAAAAAATGCCAGCTAAAGCAATCCCAATTAACCCCGTGCCAAGGGCAATTTTTTTCCAGGAGAGGTTTTTCATGATTTATGGGGTTATCTGGTATTAAACTAACTTTAATATCCAGCATTTGGTAAGTTTTTATGAGTTTAAGCAAATAAAATTCCAACCTTTGCTTCGGGGTTGTTATTCTTTATAAAGTCAAAATTTACAACATGAAGGAGATTCTTGATCAGGTTTACTACAACAATACAGTACGGGAATATTTGATTGCCCTATCAATCATTGTCTTTGGTATCCTTCTCGTTCTGGCTTTCAAAAGATTTATCATTAAACGACTACAATTATGGGTTCAAAAGACTCCTGGCACCTGGGATGATTATATTGTTCATAGTTTCTCGCGTTTTGGCATTCCCATTATTCAGTGGGTTATCGTTTACTGGGGTATCCATCTTCTTGACCTTTCGACCCGTACGGAACGTGTGGTACAAATCACAACGTCTATCTTAATAACCTATTTTGTCTTACGTCTGCTTTCTTCTGTTGTCATGCTTCTGTTGAAATCGGGCGTAAGAAGGCGGGAGCATGGAGAAGAAAAGATCAAACAGTTGGGTGGCCTCATCATGATGATCAACATAATTATCTGGATTGTGGGGCTTGTTGTTCTTTTAAGCAATTGGGGGTATGAAGTGACACCCATTATCACAGGACTAGGAATAGGAGGTATAGCCGTAGCCCTGGCTGCGCAGAATATCTTAGGTGATCTATTTAATTACTTCGTCATTATCTTTGACAGGCCCTTTGAGGCTGGAGACTTTATTATTTTTGACGACAAGATGGGAACCATAGAATACGTCGGGATAAAAACCACCCGGTTAAAAAGTTTAGGTGGTGAACAAATCATTATTGGGAATTCAAATCTTACGGGATCTCGCATTCACAACTATAAACGAATGACCAGTCGCAGGATCGTTTTTACCCTTGATGTTGAATATCGAACAACCCTTGAAACATTAAAGAAAATCCCCCCCCTCTTAAAGTCAATCGTTGAGGAGCAGGATATCATTACTTTTGACCGTGCCCATTTTTCTGCCTACAAAGACTGGAGTTTACGGTTTGAGGTAGTTTACTTTGTGTTAAACGCAGATTTTAATATCTATATGGATATTCAGCAAAATATCAACTTCCGGATTTATGAAGAATTCGAAAAGCAAAAAATAGCTTTTGCGTTTCCAACGCAATCGCTGGTGGTCAAAAATGAAATGAATGATAGCGTCTCAAAAATAGTAGTTTCGCAACTAAATGAGGATAATAAAAAGTGAGATGCCAATCCTTCTTTTCGAGGCAATAATCCGATCATTAATTTTTCTGTAGATCAGGTAAATCCATGAAGGCATAAGCGATCATGTGACAAATTCCCATGTGGGCATCCTCCACCCTTCCATAATGCCCATCATTTACCATCAAGGAGGTATTTGCCATTTCCGCCAGCTTTCCTTTTTTTGATCCGACCAGGGCAATCACATGCATATTATTTTCTTTAGCCCAGGAAGCGGCACGTATCAGGTTTGGCGAGTTACCGCTAACGCTCATCATGAAAATGATATCACCTGCATTACCATAATTCATAAGCTGCCGGACAAACACCTCATCATATGAATAATCATTGCTCAGAGCAGTCATCCATGCGGTATTATCATTGAGTGATAAACACCGGAATCTTCTATGTGTTTTATCGGAGGAACCTTTTCCCAGATCAGTAATGAAATGCGATGCATTGGCCGCACTTCCTCCATTCCCAAAAACAAATATTTGCTTATTGTTATCGAGTGCCTTTTTAAACAACCAGATAATTTCAGCCACCTTGTCCAATGGTATGGTATCCAGTGTTTGTTTTTGTTTTGCTATATAATCCGTTAAAAAATTGTTCATGCTACGGGTAATTTTTTGATGGCAAGCGCTAATGCTCCGATTGGAACTGCGTCTTCCTTCAGGGTTGATAGTTGTATTGCCGGACCGGGACGGAAGACCTCCATAATATATTCCGGAAGCTTTTGTTCTATTAATTTGCGGAAAGGCTCTCCTATTAAGGACAGGCCACCGCCGAGTATGATCGTTCCGGGATTCAGCAGGTGTACCGCATGAGAAAGCCCGAAGGAAAAATCATCGATCGTCTCCAGAAGAATATCCATCGACGCCTTGTCGTCATCTTTTATAGCCTGGGCGAGCACCCGGGCTTCACCGCTGGAAAATCCCCTGGTTAATTCTGCTAATAAACTTTCAGGGTGGACGCGGGCATAAGAACGGATTTTTTCATCGACCGCCCATCCAGAACAGGAAGATTCAATCGTCTTACCCTGTTTATCCAAGCGAATGTGTCCGAATTCGGCTTCACCCTGTATGTTGCCATGATAAATAAATTTATC
>JAYSOP010000024.1:0-3051 GCA_043722905.1 Chryseolinea sp. | reverse complement strand
GCGCAAGGTGGAATGGTCACTGCGGACGTGAGACTTGACAATGGAAAAGAGGCCAATACATGGTTGGAATGTATTCGCATTGGAAATCTTCTGGCAGATGAGGCGTTAAGGATTGTGGAAAAGGCTGAACCCCAGAAAAATCCGGTGTTGATTTGTAAATCACGCGAAATATTATTCCCCGTAGAATCAGAGATCATGCAATACATACTCAAAAATTCACCGATTAAGATGACTACCGTAAAAGGAGATTCAATTTCAACGCGTCTGAATTACCTTCAGATCGGCACGGCAAAGGTGTTGACCATCCCGGGTGAAGCATTGCCTAACATCGGATATTATCTTAAACGCAATATGGATACGGATCACGCTTTTCTGTTTGGTTTAACGAATGATGCTTTTGGCTACATGCTTACGAAGGTGGATTTTAATAGCTTCAAGCGTTACGACTACGTTTCCCGTACCAGCCTCGGGGAGATGACTGGTGAAATTTATATGAGTGAGGTGTTGCGCTGGTTGATGGAGATTAAGACCTCCGCTAAATAACAAAACTGTAAAAAAAATAGTCCGCCTACCCAAAAACCAATGAGATCAATAATTAGAATTACCCCTTTTTTCCTGCTACAATTTTCGTTCACTTTTTTTTCACTGGCCCAATCTACGTTGACACCTGAAACCGCTTTGCAGGGATATCTCGAAAACAATGACCAGTCCTTCCGCTGGGAGTTAAAGGATTCCTATGCGATAGGCGATGTGAAAGCTTACAATTTATTATTAACCTCTCAGCAATGGCATGAGTATATCTGGACACACCAATTAACGATTCTTGTACCAGCACAAAACAAATACGACGGAGCCTTATTATTCATCAATGGAGGAAGTAATAAAAAAGGCTTGCCAAACTGGAATGACCAGGAGGATAAATTTACACAGGCATTAAGCGCAGTTGCCGCAAAGAATAATGGGATCGTAGCCATCCTTCGACAAACACCCAATCAGCCTCTGGCTGGCGACCTTACAGAAGATGCGCTCATTTCTTACACACTGCATAAGTTTAAAGAAGATGGCGATTATAGCTGGCCATTACTATTTCCCATGGTGAAGAGTGCCGTTCGTGGGATGGATGCCATTCAGGAATTTTCATCGTCGAACTTAAAACATGATATTAAGCGGTTCATCGTATCGGGTGCCTCAAAGCGAGGGTGGACAACCTGGCTGACAGGGGCAAGCGATAAACGTGTCGTCGCCATTGCACCAATGGTCATCGATATATTGAATATGCCTGTGAACCTGGATTACCAGGTGAAAATGTGGAAAGAATACAGTGTCCAGATTGAAGATTATGTGAAGTTGGGCATTCCCCAGAACGCCCTCACAGAACAAGGCCAGGCCATCACAACCATGGTTGACCCTTATGCTTACAGGAAAAAGTTAACCATGCCGAAAATGATTTTCATGGGTACCAACGATGAATACTGGACGGTTGATGCCATTAAACATTACATTGATAGTATACCTGGGCAAAATTTTATAAACTATGTGCCCAACGTTGGTCATAGCCTGGGGGATAAAAAACAAGCCTTAGAAGGACTCAGTGCTTTTTTCGGACAGACGTTATCCAAAAAACCTTATCCGGTTTTGCAATGGGATTTGTCTCAAGACAAAAAAGGGGTGACATTAAAAGTAAACACAACTCCGGAGATTCTGGTCGATGCTATACTTTGGTCAACGGATTCTAAAGACACCGATTTCCGTGATGAGAAATGGAGTGGCAAAAGCCTGGGGTTGAAAAATAGAAAACCATCTGTAATAGCGGCGTTACAACCCTATCCTGAAGCCGGATATCGTGCCTTTTACCTGGATTTAAGATACAAAGATGCGAATGGTGGCAGTTACACTGAAAGCACCCGAATGTTTGTTGCCGACGAGGATGAAGTGTTTTTGAAGTAATCGTGAGTTGCTACTCAGGCCAGCACGCACAATTAAGTTACAAAAATTCTGGAAATAAATGAAATGAAAGGTAACCTGAAAACCACATCCTTCTTACATCATTTTTTAGCGGGGCAATATTCTTCGGCAAAATCACACAACAGAATTATTTTGAACATATTAATTGGGTTAATGGATTATCGTTCCTGTGGTTGGCAGACTGTTGCAGTCCCTAATTTTCCAATTTCTTCATATTCGTTCTTCAATTTTTGATGTATTATATTCTTAACCATTTACGCTACCTGTTTTCTTGATTTATTTCACGTTCTTATGCGACGCTTGTGCCAGAGCAAAATCGAAAAATGACGTATTTTGCAATCGAGACAGTAAAGAAGTGCTATCTTTTACATTCAGGTTTTTCAAAGGCTTTCTTACGGGTCCGCAGTCTATTCCAATATGCCGCATGACCTCTTTCCCGGCTATGAGAGCGTTATAATCATTTAGTATCGTATAGATGGCATTTGCCTCTCCTCCCAGCGTTGTTAATTTTTCAAAATTGGCCGCATGGAAAGCATCGAGCATCTTGAAATAAATTCCACTCATATAATTATAGGTACTACCAACATAATGACGATTGCCTGCGGCGTAGACCATCATGAATACTTCATCCGTGCCCCAATACATGTCATAATCATCTTTTGAAAAATGAAGACATTGTTGATAGTCCACCAGGTCGTTAAAACTGTTTTTCAGGCCTGCAAAACTTGGGATTTGTTTAACCGCCTTTTCCAGAAAAGATATCAATGGGAAATTTACCCCTGTTAACGAGGGGATATTGTAATAGTAGAAGGGAACCTGAGGTGCAGCCCCAGCCACGAATTTGCATTGGTCAATCAAATCATCAAGGGTCTTTGGCCTGAAATAAAAAGTTGGAACCATGGCAATCCCATCAGCCCCCTCAGCCTGCGCGTGCTCCGCCATCTCAGCGGCCTCATACAAATTCGCACTGCCGATGTGTACAAAAATCTTAAAGCCGGGGTGATTGTTTTTTTTCCGACAAGCCATCCATAACTCAACCAGTTTCTGCCTCTCGTCAACGTTCAGGGACATACACTCGCCGGTAGT
>JAYSOP010000023.1:0-8483 GCA_043722905.1 Chryseolinea sp. | reverse complement strand
TTGGGCATTGATGTAATTGATCTGGGATTATCTACAACACCGACGGTTGAAATGGCGGTAACCATGGAAAAAGCTGGCGGTGGAATCATACTTACCGCGAGTCACAATCCTGTGCAATGGAATGCATTGAAGCTTCTTAATGAGAAGGGAGAATTTATTTCCGGGGCCCATGGCGAGGAGGTGTTACGGATCGCCGAGGCGGAAGATTTCGATTTTGCCCTGGTAACTAAATTGGGTAAGTATGAAAAAAAGGAAGGCTACATTCAGAAGCACATCAGTGAAATCCTGAAACTGCCTCTCGTCGATGTTAAAGCCATTCATAGTCGGGGATTCAGAGTGGTAGTGGATGCGGTAAATTCCACCGGAGGAATCGCCGTACCCATGTTACTCAGTGCCCTTGGTGTGACCGTTAAAGAACTGCATTGCGAACCTACCGGACATTTTCCACATAATCCGGAACCCCTGCCTGAACACCTGACAGACATTACCAGGGAGGTCATTAAAGGAAAATATGATCTCGGAATCGTCGTTGACCCGGATGTAGACAGGCTTGCGATGGTATGCGAAGATGGTTCGCCTTTCGGCGAAGAGTACACGTTGGTTGCTGTTGCAGATTATGTGTTGAATAACGGAACTAAGAAGAATGGAAACACCGTTTCAAATCTCTCCAGCACAAGGGCCTTGCAGGATATTACGGAAAAAGCAGGGGGCCAATATTTTGCAGCGGCCGTTGGAGAAGTAAATGTTGTACAGATGATGAAAGATAACAATGCCGTGATCGGAGGGGAGGGAAATGGAGGAGTGATTTATCCGGATTTGCATTTCGGCCGTGATGCCCTTGTCGGGATTGCCTTATTTCTTACCCATCTCGCAAAATTAAAAATTAGTGCTTTGCGTTTGCGAATGCGGTATCCGAATTATTTTATCTCGAAAAATAAGATTGAACTCACCCGGGATATTAACGTGGATAAGATCCTGGACCACATCAAAAAGAAATACCAGAAGCATCCCATCAATTCTATGGATGGCGTTCGAATCGAGTTTGATAGGGAATGGGTGCACCTTCGAAAATCAAACACAGAGCCGATCATCCGCATATACGCGGAATCTGATATGGAAGCCAAAGCCGACCACCTGGCAAAAAAAATAATGGCCGACATCAAAGAAATCATTTCCGAAAAATTAATGAAGAAGTGATCCTGTTATGAATATTTATTTAGATAATGCTGCCACCACTCCCCTGGATCCGGAAGTCTTCGAAGCCATGAAACCTTTTATGCTTGAGCATTTCGGAAATCCTTCTTCTACCCATTCGTATGGCAGAAAGGTAAAGGCTGCCATAGAATCTGCGCGAAAAAAAGTAGCCGAGCTGTTAAACTGTACACCCGGAGAAATTATTTTTACATCCGGTGGAACAGAGGCTGATAACACCATCCTGGTTAGTGCACTGCAAACTTATGGGATAAACAACATCATCACTTCACCAATTGAACACCATGCGGTAACCCATACGTTAGAGAATCTGCGAAAACAAGATGCTATCTACCTGCATATGGTAGAACTTGATAGAAAAGGTGACGTGGATTTGGATCACCTCGAGCTGCTCTTGCAGAAGAATCCGAATGCTCTTGTTTCCCTCATGCATGCCAATAACGAAATCGCGAATGTGCTGGATATGGAGAGGGTTAGCGAATTGTCAGCCATGTACAACGGGTATTTCCATTCAGATACCGTCCAGGCGGTAGGTCATTTTCGACACGATCTGAAAAAAACAAAAGTGCATGGTATTACCGCGGCAGCGCATAAGTTTCATGGTCCGAAAGGAATTGGTTTCATGTTTATTCGGCGCGATAAAAAAATTCATCCTCTTCTTCACGGAGGTTCTCAGGAACGCAACATGCGGGGCGGGACGGAAAATGTGTATGGCATTATCGGACTCTCGAAAGCTTTGGAAATTGCTTACCGCGATATGGATGAACACGCAGCTTATATTAAGAAGCTGAAATCGCGGATGATAGAAAAACTGAAATCCACCATATCCGGGGTGTCTTTTAACGGCGACTCCGAAAATGTAGAGAAAAGCCTGTATACTGTTTTGAATGTAAGCCTACCTGAATCGGAAGAAAATAACATGCTGTTGTTCAATCTTGATTTACAAGGGATTTACGCTTCCGGTGGAAGCGCTTGCTCCAGTGGCGCGACCACAGGTTCACATGTTTTAAGCGCGCTCTACCCCGGGTCAAAAAGAGGCGCCATTCGATTTTCTTTCAGCAAATACAATACAACTGATGAGATTGATACTACGGTGACTAAGCTTGCAGAGCTCTCCGGAGTCTTGAGTAAGACTTAGAGGTGTATTTATACAGAGAATTTATTATTCTCAAAATCCCGGGACAGGAAGGTGTCACACAATTTCATCAAAGGCTTTCGTAAACAATTTCATCTCCTCTAGTGTGCCAATACTGACGCGGCACCACGGTTTGTTCTTAAAATCCCACACACGGATGCCAATTCCTTTTTCGGCAAGCTTTCTCATAATCTCGGCGGGAGCGGAGGGGGCATCGAACATGACGAAATTGGTAAAAGACTTCCCGTAAAATATTTTATTCCTTTCCAGGTAATCCGTTAAATGTTTCCGGGCAATGTTATTTTTTGTGCGCGATAAATCCATAAAAGCGGCATCCCCCAGCGATGCAGTGGCAGCTGCAAGGCCCATTTGATTGGTTGGAATGCCCGGGTGGTGCCTTCCAATTTTCTTGATCGTATCAGGCTTCGCAACGATGTAGCCTATGCGCAAACCGGCCAGGCCATATATTTTGGAAAAGGTTTTAGAGACAATAACGTTTTTATCTTGTTTGACCAGGTCCATCATGGAAATCTGCTGCACGGGCGCCAGGAATTCCAGATACGCCTCATCCGAAAACACGGGCACTTTCTGTGACACCTCTTCGCAAAATGACCTCACTATTCCAGGATCTACGAATGTTCCGGTAGGGTTATTTGGATTGCATATAAAAACCAATTTCGTGTTTTGATCGACTCGCGAAGCCAGCACCTGATAATCAATTTCCAGTTTGTCATTCAGATCAACCTTATCCCAAACAGCGGTATAAATCGATGCATAATTCATTAGCATGGGAAAGGTAGGATTGGGGGACAGGATTGCCCCTTCCTCCACACCGAAAGCGGAACCTGTCGCGCAAAGCAGATCACTCGATCCGGCCCCGACCAAAATATGATCTGGTGTAACACCCTCTTTGGAGGCAAGCAATTCCTTGAATTCTGAAACCGATTGAAACGGATAACGGTTAGATTCGGAAATACTCTGCAATATTGCCTTCCGCGCTCTATCAGACGGTCCGTAAGGATTTTCATTTGAATCTAGCCTGATATGAATCGGTCCCTTAAATCCCGATGCACGAAACCTGCGTTCCGAATCGCTGACAGGGGCGGCCATGAGTTGTTCTGACAAACCTCCCCCCAACGGCAAAGTGGCTGAAACTGCCAACACGCTTTTAAGCCAATCTCTTCTGTTATGCATACTAAAAAAATACTTTTTTAACCTATAGGCGGGTCCCGAAAATAAAAAAGGTCAGTAAAACCACTGGCGCGGAAGTCATAACCTATTGAATAAGCTACGAAATTATCCTCGTTTTAACAAGGGTTTTCCATAAAAATTCTGAAGAATCATCGCTAAATTATGCTTGTTTCGAGACCCCAATTCCACGGAAATTACCTGCTGAATCTTTCGCCTCAGAAATTCTTATTCAGACAATGATGCCCATCTTCTTCATCAAAAAAGTGGCATTCATTTTCTGGGCCAATCCTGCCTTGAGTTTATAGTCAAACGACAACTGTTCATTTTCAATATTTGCTTCAAAACAATAATTATAGATCCTGCCTGGGTATACCTTCTCCAAATCACCGAGCGCGAGATCATGGGTAGCAATCAGAACAAGACATGAGTGATCCACCAATTGTTTCACAAGCGCGACAGAGCCCGCTTGCTTGTCGGTGGAATTGGTACCCTTTAAAATTTCATCCAGGAGAATCAGAATATTTTTACCACTCCTTAGTTCATCCATGATCGACTTCAATCTGTCGAGCTCTGCATAAAAATAAGACTGATGGTCTTTCAGGGAATCGGCTGTGCGCATTCCGGAACGCATTTCAATAAGTGGGCAATCGAATTCTGTGGCACACACAGGAGCACCGGCTAACGACAGCACAACATTTACCCCAAGCGTTCGGAGGAAGGTGCTTTTACCCGCCATGTTCGCTCCCGTGATGATCATTACAGACTTTTCACGATCCATATGAATATCATTGGATACTCTTTCAGCAGCTAACAGGAGTGGATGGCTTATTTCTTTTGCTGAAAGCCTTTGTTCCTCATTCATCGATGGAAAAATATATGCCGAATGGTTGAAACAGAAAGTACCCAGGCTGCTTAACACTTCGGCTTCGCGAACCGTGTTCAGCCATTGCATTAGGCGGGATGCATTTTCCACCTTCCATTTTTCGAGCCTGTAAACACACTGCAAATCGTATAATAACAAACCGTTTACTACAAGGTTAGTCATAAAGTTCATACGGGCATCAAAGGCGCTCATCAGGGAAGCGAGTTGATTGATCTTATTATCGGCTTCCCCGGCCTGGCTCCCTAACCGGTTCATTAGTGCCGACGAAAAATTTTCTTTTCTGATATAACAGAGAATGCCTGCATATTTTTGGAGTGTATGCTTCTTGCGGCTAATATATTCATGGAATGCGTTAACCTGTTTTAAATGAAAACCTACTAATCCCCATTGCAGGCCTGCAGCAAGGAAGGCATACCCGGCAACACCCTCGATAAAAATCGCTGCTACAACGAGGGTTAATGTAAGGATGGGGAGAACCGTCAGGATAATCTTATAGAAATTTTTTCCATAAATGAATGATGGTTGTTGTAACCACTGTTTCAGTTGTTGCTCATCCTGGGGCTGCTCATCAATCTGCATACCCAACGCCTGGATCTCGTGCCGAAAATCAAATTTCGTTCCTAACTCGCGAACGGCGTCCTGGTTACTCTTTATTTCGTCAATGGAATTCGGGCCCGATGATAACCTGGCAGCCAACCATTGTTTTCCTCCCCGCGCGGTAATTCGGTTCACATACTGAAATAGGGAGCCTTCGCCAAAAATATCCAGATCGTGCGTAAAGGGGTGATGCGTATTCATGAATTCAGCCCCTGTATTGAAGTTGTTGAAATTTCCGGATAGCGCTTCAAGTTCATTTGACTGAATTTTCAAAAGATTATCAAGGTGGATTTTATTGTCAAATAAAGCGGCGTGTTTACGTACTAAGACGATAAATCCAAAAAGAATGAATGGCAACGCATAGAGAAAATAATGATTCGTAAAGCCCAAGTACAGTAATGCCAAGAAAATAAGGGCGACTGTAAGCCGAACGTTTGAGACGACATTGATATTCTGGTTAGTCTTCTTTAACGCGGCAGTGAAGTGTGATTTCTTATGCTCGTAAAAATCGCGGAGTTCGGTTTGTTTCATCCCAATAGACTACAGTAAGCGTTCAATAATTCTCGCTACTTTTTCCAGGGCCTGACGGTCAGCTTCATCGAAATCCTGAAGCTTGTCGCTGTCAACATCCAGTACCAGGGCCACTTCATTATTTTTGAAAGCGGGCAACACAATTTCGGATTTTGAAGCAGCACTGCAGGCAATGTGGCCTGGAAACTCATCGACATTTGGAACCAAAATAGTTTTTTTATCCCTCCATGCGGCTCCACAAACCCCTTTGCCGAAATCGATCCGTGTACAGGCGACGGGTCCCTGAAAGGGTCCTAATACCAATTGATTTTCCCTGACCAGATAAAATCCTACCCAAAAGAAATTCATCGTCTGCTTAAGGGCAGCTGCAATGTTTGAAAGATTGGCAATGAAATCTTTTTCGTCAGCTACCAGCGACTCAATTTGTGGGATGAGGGCGTGATAACGCTCTTTTTTATTATTTGATGTTGATATAAGAAGCTCTTCAGCCATGTCTTCAACTTGTTTGTTAAAACTAATGCGGGTTCTTCCAGTTGCGAATATAACCAACAAACGCAATGAATTGTTGTCGGTGAATTTAGGGAACTACCAAACCCCGTATGCATAGATTAATATGTCGGTTTGAAGATCCTAAGCTGGTCCGCTTTCAGTTTGTATTCAGTTTGCAACGTACCGGTTAAACGGGGGGCAGGAATGCCGGTGTTAAATTTCTGGGGGGAAATAAAAATCCTTGCCTCGTCCCACATTTTTTTTTCTATAAAGGTTTTCAGGATTTGGCCACCGCCCTCGACGATCACTGATTGAATCTGCTGGTCGAACATATGTTGAATCATGGATTCAAAAAAATGATCTTTCTCTAACCGCACAAACCTTAAATTCTTATAGGCTTCATCTTTAATAGTATTGTAGCAAATAGTTTTTTGTTCATGGTTAAAAAGATGTTGATTCGAGCCCAGCTTGAGAAACCGGTCAATGACCACCCGAACAGGGTTTCGTCCACTCCAATCCCTTACATTCAGATTCGGATAATCATGCCATGCGGTGCCCGAGCCAACCAAAACGGCATCGTCTTCTGACCTCCATTTGTGCACCAGCTGCCGTGAATAATCATCACTGATCCATCGGGAATCATTGTTAATTCTCGCGATGAATCCATCGGACGTTTCCGCCCATTTTAAAATAATATACGGTCTTTTTTTTTCGATATAAGTAAAGAAACGTCTATTGAGCTCCAACCCTTCTTTCAAAAGTATATCGGTAATAACAGAGATCCCCGCGGCGCGTAATTTTTTTATCCCGGCGCCAGCGACCAGGGGGTTTATATCATGGTTGGCAACAACCACCTTTTGCAATTGGTGCTCTATTATAAGATCGGCACAGGGGGGCGTTTTGCCCGTATGGGAACAAGGCTCAAGGTTAACATATAAGGTACTCGCTTTCAGAACTCCCTTATCTTTTACTGCCTGTAAAGCATTTACCTCTGCATGGGCCTCACCGTATTTTTTATGCCAACCTTCCCCAATAATTTTTTCTCCATGAACAATAACACAACCTACCAATGGATTAGGACTCACATATCCCCGACCATATAAGGCAAGCTCCATCGCCCGTTTCATATAGATTTCATGAGAATGGGTTATGGGCATATCCATCATGTGTTGGATCTTTTCGATCTCCATGTGTTCGCTACGCTCTCGTCAGTTGAGCTAATTCAAAGAAAAATTCGTTGTCATTCCGGTCTAAGATATTAATCTTGTTATACCGTTGACTTAATTGTGTCCTTCTGTCAAAGCTATGAAAAATTCCAAAGTCCTGTTTCAGGAAATTGTAGGCCGCATCAGGATACCAGAAGACCCGCAGGAAATAGATAGCCTGGCTTACATGCTATTTGAGTCCTTATTGGGTATTTCAAAAACAGATGTGATGGCTGGTAAAGAAATAAATCTTTCTCAGGATCTGGCCCTAAAATTACAACAAAGCATCGTGCGGATAAATGACTTCGAACCTGTGCAATATGTGGTGGGGGAGGCGTTTTTTTACGGCAGGAAGTTTACAGTAAACCCGGCGGTTTTAATTCCCCGCCCAGAGACAGAGGAATTGGTTCGGGTGGTGGTGGAGTATAAAAATTCTTTATCTCAATTCAACCCTGCCAGCACCCTGAGAGTACTGGACATTGGGACAGGGAGTGGTTGTATCGCTATAAGCTTATTTCACGAAGTCTCGCCTGCCGAGGTGTATGCAACGGATGTAAGCACGGATTCCCTGGCAGTAGCTGCTCACAACGCGGAAAGTCTGCATGCTGAAATCCGCCTTTTGCAGCAGGATATTTTAAACGATGCTTTAATCATAAAAGACATGGATGTTATTGTAAGCAATCCTCCATATGTCAGGAAAAATGAAAGGGAGAACATGAACCGTAATGTGATCGACTATGAACCTCACCTCGCGTTGTTTGTTCCCGATGACGAACCATTAATTTTTTATTCAGCCATCGTAAAACAATCCCAAAAAATCTTAAACCCTCATGGACTCCTCGCAGTTGAGATTAATGAAAAGTTTGGCAAAGAGGTACTGCAGTTATTTGTCACGCATGGGTTTAAAGATGTTGTTGTTATCAGAGACGTAAACAGGAAAGAAAGGATTGTCAAAGGAATTAATCCATTCAGGGATTAAAGGTCTGACAGTTCAGGGGGCGGGTATGACGTTTATGAGGCACCGGGTGGTAATTTGAGCGCGATGTTTTCTTCATCAGCCTTTGCTTTTTAATGGTAACTTTAATTTTTTAGAGTCCCTTATGAATGTTTCTTTTATTGGTTCTGGTAATCTCGCCTGGCATCTCGCTGCGGCACTGGACAATACAGATTACCCTGTGAAAGAGATCTATAGTCAGGATCCCAAAAATGCGGCAGCCCTTGTCGGGCGCCTTTACCATGC
>JAYSOP010000022.1:0-6132 GCA_043722905.1 Chryseolinea sp. | reverse complement strand
TTATAAACTGATGAATAAACTCCGAAAGAATGAACTTGATGGAATTGACCTGCATAAATCCGGTGCCTTGAATCCGCTAAAAACAATCAATGAAGAGATCTATTCTTTTGCTGACCTCAAGCAGAATGAAATCGATGAATTGAGAAAACTGGAAGCTTTCCGGAAAGAATTTATTGCCGATGTCTCTCATGAATTAAAAACTCCATTATTTGCCGCCCAGGGGTTTGTCCATACTTTACTGGATGGCGCAGTGAATGATAAGGCAGTTCGCAACAAGTTCTTAAAGAAAGCGGCAAAGAGCCTGGATGGTTTGGATATTCTGGTGCAGGATCTGCTGACGCTTTCTCAAATTGAAACGGGTCAGATCAAGATGCATTTTGATAACATGGATTTATTTGAGTTAACCCAGGAAGTTTTTGAGCAATTCGAAGGTAAGGCTGATAAAAAAGAAGTTAAACTTAGGGTGGAAGGTCCGGTGCGCAAGGCGATGGTTTACGCCGACCGGCAAAGGATATCTCAGGTGATGATAAATCTCATTTCAAATGCCATCAAGCACTCGCCGGAAGAGACCGAAGTTTTGGTGAGTTTCCGGAATACCAAAAAGTCGGTGATTACCCTGGTTACAGATTATGGCGAGGGTATACCAAAAGAACATATCAATCGTATCTTTGAGCGCTTTTACCGCGTCGATAAAAGTCGTAGCCGTGAAAAAGGCGGAACGGGATTGGGCCTGGCTATTGTTAAGCATATTTTGGATGGACATCATTCCAGAGCCAAAGTTGAAAGTACACCTGGTAAAGGGTCAACATTCAGTTTTAAACTGCCCCGGTCTGGTATAGAAGCATCTGAAGGTCACAAATTGGGAAAGGATTAATTTACATTGAAGCAAAGGATTAATTTTAAGGAAATCATCCTGTCAGAGGATGAGGATTTTATACTGGTCAACAAACCCCCGTTCATTTCAACACTGGAAGACCGGCATGGAGGTTTGAATTTACTGGCATTAGCCCGTGAATATGTTCCTTCAGCGCAGGTTTGTCACCGGCTTGATAAGGAGACCTCTGGGGTACTTGCTATTGCAAAAAATCCGGCTGCTTACCGGCACCTCAATATGCAATTCGAAAACCGTCAGGTGGTTAAAATCTATCACGCGATCGTGGATGGCATCCATAATTTTAATGAAGAGCTGGTAGATGCACCTATCTTAAAGTTGTTGGATGGGGTAGTAAAAATCAGCAAGTCAGAAGGAAAATCCGCTCAAACCTGGTTTACGGCCCTGAAGTCTTACAGGTATCACTCATTGGTGGAGTGTCGTCCTGTAACCGGCAGAATGCACCAGATCCGAATCCACCTGTCAACACAACGGGCGTCCATAACGGGTGATGAAACTTATGGAGGAAAACCATTCCTGCTTTCCCAGGTTAAAAGGGATTATAAACTAAAAAAGGGCACCGAAGAACAACCATTTATGAAGCGCATGGCCCTGCATGCTTTTTCTCTCGAATTCTCGGATTTAAAAGAAGAAAAAAGGACCCTGGTGGCGGCGCCCTATCCAAAAGATATCCAAGCCCTTATCCGTCAGCTGGAATTAAACAGCTAACCAATTGTTCAATAAGAAGTTACAGTTTTGTCCCGGTCGAAAATACAGGACGGCGTACTTGGTTCTTACCCATTATTTTCGTAACTTATTAACTAAGACTATGTTCTGAGGAATAGCAAAACTGGGTCTAAAGGCATGCAACCAAACCTGCCACCCCATGCCGGATGACTATACCCAATACCCCATACCTCCTAATGCCTGAATGCCTAATGCCTAATACCCCTGATTTGTTCAGCAATTTCGTGTTATGGCTTGCATTTAAGAATTAGTCCTTTTACCTTTGTGTCCCTTTTTAAGAGTAAGGGTGCACTTTCTTGAATTTTAAGTAAAAAAATGGATCATAATAGTTATAAGACCACTTACGCAAACAAGGCTACTGTAGACAAAAGTTGGGTAGTGGTAGATGCCAATGCTCAGGTATTGGGCCGGGTGGCAAGTCAGATTGCAAAAGTTATCAGGGGTAAACATAAGCCCAGTTATTCACCACATGTGGATTGTGGCGATCATGTGATCGTAATCAATGCAGAAAAAGTGCGGATGACAGGGAAAAAATGGACAGATCGCGTTATTTTCACTCACTCAGGCTATCCTGGTGGGCAACGTGAGCATACTCCTTCACTTATTCGCTCCAAGCATCCTGAAAGGCTGATTGAGCATGCGGTGCGCGGAATGCTCCCTAAAAACACTTTAGGCCGTGAACTCTTCAGAAGCCTCCATGTATATACAGGTGCGGAACATCCTCATCAGGCGCAACAACCCAAAGAATTAAAATTCTGATAAATGCAGATTATCAATACAATCGGTAGAAGAAAAACATCCATTGCCAGGATCTATTTACAACCTGGTAAAGGAGATATAGTGGTGAACAACCGTGGTTTGAAAGAATACTTTCTCTCTGACATTCATCAGACAACAGTAAAGCAAGCGCTTGCTGCGATTAAAGCTGAAGATCAATACGATGTTTCGGTGAATGTTGAAGGCGGGGGCGTAAAAGGGCAGGCGGAAGCCGTTCGTTTGGCCATTGCGCGCGCTTTGGTTAAGATCAATGATGACCACCGCGTTGCCTTAAAGAAAGATCGCCTTTTAACCCGGGATTCACGGATGGTCGAACGCAAGAAGCCGGGCAGAAGAAAAGCAAGAAGGAAGTTCCAGTTTAGCAAGCGTTAATCGAAAGAAATCAATGGCAGACAAATTAACATATCAGGAATTGTTGGATGCAGGTGTCCATTTTGGTCACCTTACCCGTAAGTGGAATCCGAAGATGGCAGAATACATCTTTATGGAGAACAACGGCATTCACATTATCGATCTCAACAAAACGCTTGCGCGTCTCGAAGAAGCATCTTTCGCGCTCAAGAACATTGTTCGCTCAGGCCGCAAGATCATGTTTGTAGCAACAAAAAAACAGGCCAAAGACATTGTAACGGAAGAAGCCAAACGTCTTAACATGCCTTTTGTTACTGAGCGCTGGTTAGGCGGCATGCTAACCAACTTTGCGACTATACGCAAGTCTCTGAAGAAACTCTCCCAGATTGAAAAGTTGATGAAAGACGAAGCTTTCCTGAACTTGGCAAAACGGGAGCGTCTCATGGTTACCCGTGAGAAAGCTAAACTTGAAAAATTGCTGGGTGGTATCGCCGATTTAAACAGACTTCCCGCCGCGCTTTTTGTCATTGATGTGAAACGCGAACACATCGCAGTAACAGAAGCTCAGAAATTGAATATTCCGGTATTTGCTTTAGTCGATACCAATTCGGATCCTTCTGGTGTAGACTTCCCTGTTCCTTCCAACGACGATGCGTTTAAATCCATTTCTATTCTTACCAGGCACATTGGTAAAGTGATTGAAGAAGCTTTGATGGAACGCAAGAAGGATAAAGAAGATGCTGCTCAGAAAAAAGAAGAAGATGAAAAGAGAAAAGTTGACGAACCTGTAGAGGAAACAAAAGCTTAATCCGCCCCGGCCGGCGGATGCCGAAGAAACACTACTAAGCGTCACTGTAATAATAATTTTCAATAAACATCGGCCTGAAACCGGTGTTTAATTTTTTCAGGCCACTTTAAAAAATTGGGATCCGCTAACTATCGTAAGGCTATTTCGATTTTCGGAAGCAGTTTACGAAACAAAGTAGGGGGTATATAACCGAAATGACGAGAATTGTCGACCATCGCCTGTGGTCTAAATCCTGTAACCAGAGTAAGACAAAATATAACATAAAATCGAAATTAAAATTATGTCAGCCATTTCAGCACAAGATGTTAACAAGCTCCGCCAGATGACTGGTGCCGGTATGATGGATTGCAAAAAAGCACTTTCCGAAGCCGATGGGGATTTTGAAAAAGCGATTGAAATACTTAGAAAAAAAGGTCAGAAAGTTTCTGCTTCACGCTCTGACAGAGATGCGAAGGAAGGTTCAGTATTTGTAAAAGTAAGCGATGATAAAAAAGAGGCCGTTCTCATTGCGCTTAACTGTGAGACAGATTTCGTAGCGAAGAATGAGGAATTCCAAAACCTGGGAAAGCTTATCACTGAAACCGCGTTTTCTCAAAATCCTGCCGATAAAGCAGCGTTGTTAAATCTGAAAGCCGGCAACCTTAGCCTACATGATAAGATTGTTGAACTCGTTGGTAAAATCGGAGAAAAGATCGAAGTGAGCGAATTTATTCACATGAAAGGTGAAGCCGTCGTTCCGTACATACATGCGGGTTCAAAACTCGGCGTTTTGGTATCCCTCAAAGGTGTCAATGGAAAAGATGTAACAGATGCGGGCAAAGATGTAGGTATGCAGATTGCCGCGATGAATCCTGTGGCAGTGGATGAAAAATCGGTCGACAGGTCAATCATTGATAAGGAATTGGAAATTGCGAAAGCACAGATCATTGCTGAAGGTAAGCCTGCAAATATGGTAGATAAAATCGCACAGGGTAAACTCCAGAAGTTTTTTAAGGATAGTACCCTGATGCATCAGCCATTTGTAAAGGACAGTTCTAAAACTGTAGCGCAGTATCTGGATACAGTTACCAAAGGGTTAACCGTAGCTGAGTTCAAACGCGTGTCGATCGGATAACCTGCTTTGCATCGCTTCGCAAATCCGATGTTAATCTTCACCCTCTCAGACCTTCCCCAAACGCCTCTTATAAATTTCCCCCCTCAAAGTCATCCGCCAGCTGGCGGAGACTTTGAGGCACCCGAGTCCAGGGGGAACACCCGCTAGTTCAGAAAAATTTTTACCACACAATAGGGGTAAACGAAATGGTAATTGTCATAAGACAAACAAACAGAATATGACCGTTACAATTAAACCCTTTACTTTCACCCTTTTGCTGCTCACGGCAATATCGCTTAGCTCGTGCTATATCGATGATCCAGGTCCTGTCCAGGAAACTGAGCGTCAATATCCCATAACCGACTTCGATCGCCTTGAAATGGGAGATGCGTTTAACATTAACGTTGAACAAGGTAACTTCTTCGACGTTTCCGTAAGAGGAGACAGACGAAATATAGACGATCTCAGCGTGAGAAAAGAAGGAAGCACGCTGGTTATCCGATACACCCAAAACCGGAATCGCAGACATGACACATTTGTAACGATCACCATGCCGGAATTATCTTCCGTTAATTTTTCAGGCGCCAGTGACTCCAGAATTTCAGGTTTTGACAATATTGATGACTTTGATATTTACCTCTCAGGAGCGTCAGTATGCCAGATGAATATTGACGCATCCAAAGTAGAAACGGTTATATCCGGAGCTTCGTATTTGAACATCCGGGGAACAGGTGAAATTCTTAAGGCTGATCTCTCTGGTGCTTCCATACTGAAAGCATTTAATTTCCCGGTAACACGGGCCGACCTTAACTTATCAGGTGCAAGCGATGGAAATGTAACCGTCATGAATCAACTTGACGTAATAGCCCGTGGAGCAAGCCATATCCTTTACAGAGGTGAGCCAACCGTCACTTCGGACGTTTCCGGAGCAAGTTCGGTTCATCCAGATTAACATTGGAACAAGCTCTATACCCGTCTGACCATTCAAAAAGTCAGACGGTTTTTTTATTTTTATTATACACTTTTATATTCCTCTCGATTCACCCAATTTAGCTTACCGAAATAATAAGCTATGTTTCAATCGATCAACCCATTTGACCAGTCGGTCATTGCAGAATTTCCCGAAGATGATGCGCGAACTATAAATAAAAAAATCACCTCCGCCTCCACAACCTTTCGGTCATGGCGCAAAGAAAGTTTTAACCACAGGGCTATCTTAATGAAACGCGTCGCAAATTTATTGCGGACAAATAAAAATGAATACGCCCTCGTTATTTCAACCGAGATGGGCAAGGTGCTGACTGAGGCCACGGGCGAAATTCAAAAATGCGCTGATGCCTGTGATTTTTTTGCAGATCATGCTGAAGAATTTCTTCAGGATCTAACCATTCGTACGGATGCCTCACGCAGTGTGGTGGCCTTTCAACCATTGGGCACGGTGCTGGCAATTATGCCCTGGAACTTTCCATTCTGGCAGGTCTTCCG
>JAYSOP010000021.1:0-4771 GCA_043722905.1 Chryseolinea sp. | reverse complement strand
TGCCCAAGGATTGGCCGAAGAAGCGAAAAGTAAAGCGGATAGCGCAGGTCAATCGCCGAAGAGGCCGTAAAAGCTAAACAGCAGTTTTTGTCGAACATGAGCCATGAAATCCGCACACCAATGAATGCCATTATCGGATTTACTAAAGTAGTTTTGCGCACCGAACTGACACCCAAGCAAACCGAATATTTAACTGCTATAAAAACGAGTGGTGATGCGCTGATTGTGCTGATCAATGATATACTCGACCTTGCCAAGGTGGACGCCGGTAAAATGACATTTGAAGAAATACCATTCAAAATGGCATTATCCCTCTCAGCCATGCTCCATTTATTTGAACCAAAAATCCATGAAAAGAATTTAGTATTGGTTAAAGAATATGATGAGAATATTCCGCAGGTACTTGTTGGTGACCCTGTGCGTTTGCATCAGATTATTCTGAATCTGGTAAGTAATGCTGTGAAATTTACCTCCGAAGGCAAGATAACAGTCAGGGTGGCGCTGAGAAGCCAGGATGAAGAAACAGTTATGATTGAGTTTGCCGTAACGGATACCGGTATCGGTATAGCCGCAAACAGGATAAAAAATATTTTTGAAAACTTCCAGCAGGCAACTAGCGGTACTTCACGTTTATACGGGGGCACAGGTTTGGGACTGGCCATTGTTAAACAATTGGTTGAGGCGCAGGGAGGATCCATTCAGGTGAAAAGTAAAATTGAAGAAGGGTCTACCTTTAGTTTTAGCCTGCCTTTTCAGAAAACGATAGCAGAAGCGGAATTAGCTGCGGGGCTGGTAGACTTGGATCCGGCAATTAAAAATATCAAAATCCTCGTGGTTGAGGATATCTCGCTCAATCAGTTGTTAATGAAAACGCTATTAGAGGATTTCGGTTTTGAATGTGCCATAGCATCCAACGGAAAAATAGCCATTCAGAAACTTCAGGCCAATACGTATGATATTATTCTGATGGACCTTCAGATGCCAGAAATGAACGGTTTTGAGGCCACAGAATTCATTCGGGAAAAGATGAATTCAAAAACACCCATCATCGCCTTAACGGCAGACGTAACGACAGTGGACCTCGCGAAATGCAAAGCTGTTGGTATGAACGACTATATTTCAAAACCAGTAGATGAAAGGCTGTTATATACCAAAATCATATGGGCATTGAAAAAACCAGGACTCTTAAAATATAACGAGAATCGCAAAAATGGTAACGGTAATGTCCAAAAAATAAAATGTACCAGCCTCGATTTTCTGACCGTTCGCACAAAATCAAATCCAAAGTTGATTTCTGAAATGATTTCCTTATTTTTAGGACAAACCACCTCTTTGGTGAGTGAATTAAAAAATAGTCTTCACAAAAAAGATTGGCAAGCGATGCGGGCAGTGGCCCATAAATTGGTTCCATCATTTTCCATTGTAGGCATGAGTAAAGACTATGAAAAAATGGCCGTGAAATTACAGGAATATGCTGGTACCCAGGAGCACCTTGAAGAAATACCAGACCTTGTCCTGCAACTTGAAAATATCCTGGATCAGGCATGCCTGGAGCTGGAGGAAGAATATAATTTAATTAAAAGTAATCAGGCATGATGAAAGGAAATGATATTAAACTTTTCCTGGTAGATGATGATGTGGTGTTTTTAAAATCGCTTGAAATCGAATTCCTTGATCACGGAGGTTTCACTATTGACACGTTTGCATCAGGAGAACTTTGCATGGAGCATATTTCCCAAAATCCCGACATAGTTATCCTTGACTACTGGCTTGACGGCATTGACAAGAATGCCATGAACGGGATTGAAACACTGGATAAAATAAAATATTATAACTCCGAAATTCAGGTGGTGATGCTTTCTTCGCAGGATAAAATTGAAGTGGCTGTAAATTGCATGCATCATAAAGCCTTTGATTATGTGGTGAAAAGTGAAACCGCTTTCATGAGACTACAAAAAATTATTACGAGCATATTCCAATTCAGGAAAATGGAAAAGGAACTGTCCTGGTATATGGAGAGAATGTAGTTGACCCTCACCTTTTGCAACAGCGCGCTGACATTCAATCGAGCGAAATAAATAAGGTTAAGCTTCCTGAATGGAGCGCCAATTCTGAAGAAGGACGGTGACCGAAGAAGCAGCCATCACCACCTCAAACAAGTAATAGATAGCTATGTAATATCCCCGCAGGTATCGCGAGGTCGAACAATTATGTGAATAATGTAACTATTAAACAGGCATGTGTAAACTAACCGGCAGTAAACTTCTCACCTTTGTCCTGTTGTGAAAATTCATTCACAGCTTAAAAAAAACTAACAAAAATGAAGACGACAAAATTTTTAACAACCCTTTTAACAGCATTGGTTGTTGTATTTGCCGGATGCAAAAATGACGATCCTGAGCCTGCAAATAATAATCCTGTTGTAATTCCAATTCAGACAAGCAACCAGGCCACCATAACGATGGCCGGACTGTCTGATTTAGCGATCCTTGCCGGGTCTTCGATCACCAATACAGGTGCCACCAATATAACAGGTGACATCGGGTTAAGTCCCGGTACTTCGATTGGCGGGTTTCCTCCGGGCATATTAAACGGTGTACAACATATCAATGACGCCATATCGAATCAGGCCAAGCTCGATTTAACGGCAGCATACAATGATGCAGCGGGAAGAACATCTACTGATATCGTAACGTTATCCGGAAACATCGGGGGCCTTACCCTTACTCCGGGACTTTATAAATCAACTTCATCCCTGGCCATCTCATCTGGCGACCTGACTTTTGATGCCAAAGGAAATGCCAATGCTATTTTTATTATTCAGATCGCAACAACGCTTACCACTACCTCAGGCCGCAAAGTGATCCTGAGCGGAGGAGCATTAGCATCCAATATTTTCTGGCAGGTTGGCAGTTCAGCGACGTTCGGTACCACCTCGGTCTTTAAAGGAACTGTTATGGCTATGCAATCCATTACTTTTAATACGGGTGCCAGCCTCGAAGGAAGAGGCTTGGCCAGAACCGGTGCTGTTACCATGGCAGGCAATACCATTGTTAAATAGTTATTTTCAGGGATAGTGTATGGAGCGTTGCTACGGAGCAGCGCTCTTTTTTTATGCTCAATTTCAAACACGCGCTTAAGTTACCATCAAGACCGTCCAATTTCCCGATCAGTAAAATATGCAAATATTACCGTAAAGAGTGTAAAATCTGAAGCGGCCATTAACAATAAATTTGTGCGCAAGACGGACGTTATTAAAGGTGGGCAACGTTGCAGCTTGAAACATAATCACATCCAGGACCGCGATGAGCGGAAGTTAAAACAACAAAAATGAAAAAAACAAAAGTATTATCCACAATGATCATTGCCTGTCTAATGGTTTTCTCAGGCTGCAATAACGACGAGCCGCAACCGGTAACAGCAAAACAGAACGATTTGTCTGATCAATCGAAAATTTCAGGTGCGGGGCGTCTATCGACCAGTCCTATCAATTTATCCACCTTTGCAGTACTCGCAGGTACGACCATTACCAATGATGGCGAGTCGGTCGTCGTAGGAGATCTGGGCGTTAGCCCAGGGACAGCCATATCTGGTTTTCAACCTGAGCCTATAAACTCCATCATGGGTCCTGGCACCGTAACATCCGGACTTGGAATCGTTGACGGGATTATTTACGCGGGAGGTCCGGTCGCCGAACAGGCCCATAGCGACGCCGTGATCGCGTACGACTATCTAATTTCACAGCCTGCTAACACAACCTATGCAGGTGTTACACAACTCAACGGCATGACGTTTACACCTGGTGTGTACAAATTCGCACCCTCAGCGAATTTACAAGTCAATGGCACGGTATATCTCGATTTTCAGGGTAACAACGATGCTTTGTTTATTTTTCAAATGGAATCTACGCTTGTAACAATGAGTGGGTCGCAGGTTATTGCTATCAACAACAATGATAAATCCTGTATCGGCTCGAACGTGTTTTGGGCTGTAGGTTCTTCTGCGACGATCGATGGAGCAAATTTCATTGGTAACGTAATTGCAACAACGACCATTACCATGACAAGCGGGGCTAACGTTTCAGGCCGGATCTGGGCAATAAACGGGGCGGTAACGATGATCAACAATGCCATCACGGCTTGCACAGGATCCACAGGTGGAGAACCAAATCCCCCAAAGATCTGCAATGACTTCATAACCGGTGGCGGTTCCATCACAGGGTTAATTACTAACGCCACGTTCGGTGTGTCGGGAGGCAAAAAGCATGGTGAGTTTTGGGGAAACCTTTCCTATCACGACCATGCCAAAAGTGGTTTGAAAGTAAAGAGCACAAGCGTTACTAATTACATTATTATTAATGAATTAACACGCCAGATTGAAGGTATTGCCAATATTAACGGCAAAGGTTCATTTACCTACAAAGTAGTAGTAACCGACAACGGCGAGCCTGGTCGCGATGACTACTTTAGCATTGTCCTTTCAAACGGATACACAGCATCTGGAACCCTGAACAATGGTAACATCCAACTCCATAAAAATTGTTCAAAATAATAGTGTAAGAAAAGCTTACCATTAAAGCATAAATTTTGGGTTTTAAATTTCTTAGCACCGTGCCATGGCACGGTGCTTTATTTCCTATTTACAAAACAGGTTCTCCTGATATAAATCATTCCTACCTAAAACATTTATCATCCTCAAATAAATAGGCACCCTGTACTTTAGTGTCATAGGCATGGCGATCATCTTAACATGGGCTACGATGCGTGGCTGC
>JAYSOP010000020.1:0-8105 GCA_043722905.1 Chryseolinea sp. | reverse complement strand
TGCTTACCGCGCTTGTTTAAAGGCCTCTCAAAATCTTTCTGATAAGGATCATCCCAGCTTGACTTCGCGTGCCTGATGAGGTAAAGGGTTTTCATAAATCGCAAAAGTTTTTATAAATAAATATATGCATTAAAATCCCACTGTTGAAAATGGAAACGAAGACAGATTTTCACCTTTATGAATCAGGCCCCTTACCCCATGAGACCCGTCATTGCGACGCATGGTCACGTTATGAGCGTGACAAGATGCGGAAGCAACCCCCATGCAACGAAGTGCGCGCGACAAGAGAGTACTAGGAAGCAATGGAGTGGCGCAACCTTTTTGTTTTGAATACGCCACAAAAATACGCACGCTTTCAACCTGTTATTTTCGCTCCGCACTTGCATTTAAATTTATATCTTCGCAGCCATGCGCAGCACGAAAGCTTTGAGAAGATCGGTTCGTTATTCACTTGTGTACTGGCTGGTGCGCGCCATGATCGCTGTTTCACGCATTGTCCCACGAAAAATATGGCTGAGCGTTTGCGGGCTGCTGGGTTCCATTGCTTATCACTTTGCTGATGAAACACGCGCACTAACATTGAAGCATCTGTCCATGGCATTTCCGGAGATGTCTGTTTCCGAAAATAGCAAAATGGCGAAAAGAACTTTCAAGATGCTTGGCAAGAATGGTGGTGATATACTGCGAAGTTCGGCTGTGAGGGATCTGGTTGAATTGGAAACGTTTTTGATTACGCATGGGTTGGAAAATTACGAAACCGCTCACGCGAAAGGAAAAGGTATCATCTTTCTTACCTGCCACCTTGGCGCCTTTGACCTGCAGATTACGAACATGGCGATGCGAGGTTTAAACCCGAACATCATTGGGACACCATTAAAGGACAAAAAATTAAATGATTTGTTGTGGAATTACCGAAACCTGCATGGAGCCATTCCCATTGCCAGGGGAAAAGAAACTTTCAGAATGCTTAAAATTCTAAAGTCCGGAGGCTCCGTTGCTTTGCTTATTGATCAGGATACAAAAGTAAAAACCGTGTTTGTTGATTTTTTCGGGATGCCTGCAGCCACCCCGGCAGGAGCTACCATCCTCGCGATGAAAACAGGGGCAGCAGTAGTGCCCACTTACATTTACCTTGGTGAAGATAATTTACAACACATGTTTATCCTGCCCGAAATTTCCATGACGGTAACCGGTGATGAGGAAGCGGATATCCGAATGAATACTCAGGTTCTTACGAATTTTATTGAAGATCAAATCAGAAAACACCCTGACCAATGGGTGTGGATGCACGAACGATGGAAGACGAAACCGGTATGAGGTGAAGGTGTTAAGGTGCTAAAGTGTTAATGTGTTAATGTGTTAATGTTTCGGCCTTCATAGTTTTTATTTAAAAAAATTCTTCGGGTTTCGAATTTTAATTTGTTGCTGCTAACTTTAGTTTTTAAACTGACCACTGACCACTGACCACTGACCACTGACCACTGACCACTGACCACTGACCACTGACCACTGACCACTGACCACTGACCACTGACTACTTCACAAGTTTCTTATACCTGATCCTGTGGGGCTGGTCATCACCGAGACGTTTCTTCTTGTTCTCTTCATAGTCACTGAATCCACCTTCAAACCAGAATATCTGAGAATCACCCTCAAACGCCAGAATATGTGTACAAACACGATCAAGAAACCAGCGATCGTGAGAAATGATCACCGCGCATCCTCCAAAATTCTCCAGCGCTTCTTCCAGTGAGCGCAAAGTATTTACATCAAGATCGTTCGTGGGTTCATCCAACAATAAAAGGTTACCTCCTTGTTTCAGTGCGATGGCGAGGTGTGCCCGGTTGCGCATCCCGCCGGATAATTCTTTTACTTTTTTCTGCTGATCGTTTCCGTTAAAATTAAATTTACCGACATATGCCCGTGAGTTCTGTTGTTTTCCCCCAAGCTCTATAATTTCATTTCCGCCGGTGATCGCTTGCCAGACGGTTTCCTCTGGTTTCAAATCATCGTGCTCCTGATCAACATACGCGATCTTTACGGTTTCGCCGATTTGAAAAGTACCCTGATCAGGTTTTTCCTTGCCCGTGATCATCTTGAACAAGGTTGTTTTTCCTGCACCATTTGGTCCAATGATCCCCACAATACCGGCGGGCGGAAGCGAAAATGTCAGGTTCTCATACAGAAGTTTATCTCCGTAAGCTTTAGATACCCCCTGGGCTTCAATCACTTTGTTTCCGAGGCGCGGTCCCGGAGGTATGAAAAGTTCAAGTTTCTCCTCCTTTTCGCGCGTTTCCTGGCTCATTAATTTTTCATAGGCACCTAACCGTGCTTTTCCTTTTGCCTGGCGGCCTTTGGGATTCATCCGCACCCACTCCAGCTCCCGTTCGAGTGCTTTTTGACGCTTGGATTCAGATTTTTCTTCCTGCGCTAACCGCTTTTGTTTCTGGTCCAGCCATGAAGAATAATTACCCTTCCATGGAATACCTTCACCGCGATCCAGTTCCAGTATCCAACCCGCTACGTTGTCGAGAAAATAACGATCGTGGGTGACGGCAATAACGGTTCCCTTGTATTGTTTTAAATGCTGTTCCAACCAATGCACAGATTCAGCATCGAGGTGATTGGTAGGCTCATCTAATAACAGCACATCGGGTTCCTGCAAAAGCAAGCGGCATAATGCAACGCGTCTTTTTTCACCCCCTGAAAGGTTTTCCACCTTAGCATCAGGTGGCGGACAACGCAACGCGTCCATGGCGCGTTCAAGTTTGTGATCGATTTCCCACGCGCCGGTAGCGTCAAGTTTTTCCTGGATCTGACCTTGTTTCTGAATCAGTTTGTCCATTGCATCCGGATTCTCAAGAATATCCGGATCTCCGAACTTTTCATTAATGGCTTCAAACTCTTTTAATAAAGAGGTAATTTCCTGGACACCTTCTTCAACGATCTCTCGCACGGTTTTACTCTTATCCAATTTCGGCTCCTGCTCCAGCAGTCCAACGCTAAAAGTTAAATCAGATACTACATCTCCCTGAAATTCTTTATCAATACCCGCTATAATCCGAAGGAGTGATGACTTTCCGGATCCGTTTAACCCCAGGACGCCAATCTTCGCTCCGTAAAAAAATGAGAGGTAAATATTCTTTAAAACTTGTTTACTTGGCGGATAAATTTTACTTACCCCCGTCATCGAAAAAATAATCTTTTCGTCAGCCATAGAAAAATTGTGATTTTGCTTTGTTTAAAGACCGCTCACTTTAGCTGCTGATGGGTCATTTAAACATCCATTTCAGGTTTTGTGGCGCAATATGGCAAAATACTTTGGTGAAGGGTAAATGGTATGGTTACATATTTGCGGAATATTTAAGATGTAGGCGAACTTTTTCGGCTAAAATCCATTGTAAGGAAATAAGGAAAACCGTTGTTTGAATTAATCAATTAAAGTTTATTTTTGCGAAAAATAAAGGAGGATTACTATTTATGTACTGGACACTTGAACTTGCCTCTTATTTGGAAGATGCCCCCTGGCCTGCCACCAAGGACGAATTGATCGACTATTCTATAAGGTCAGGTGCTCCTTTAGAAGTTGTTGAAAATCTTCAGGAACTGGAAGATGACGGGCAGCCATACGAAAGTATCGAAGAAATTTGGCCGGATTATCCAACAAAAGAAGATTTCTTCTTCAACGAAGACGAATATTAGCCCGCATTTCCGAATAAATGACTGTTAAAAATATATCAATCGGTATATTTTCCGAAACTCTCTCCAAGGGGGCTTAAGCAAGTACAGCAGCTTTATTGTGCTGGTGTGCCGCCAGAGTCTGAAGCGTTCTTAATACGGAGTCAGGGGTGACCGATATGCTGTCGATGCCCTCATCAACCAGGAAAGCCGCAAAGTCTGGAAAATCAGAGGGTCCCTGTCCGCAAATCCCTACTTTAACGCCCATTAACTTCGCCGTCTTAATAAGGCTTGAAATGGAGCGTTTGACAGCTTCGTTCCGCTCGTCGTAAAGCTCAGCTACCAATGCTGAATCGCGGTCCAGACCCAGCGTTAGTTGGGTGAGATCATTTGATCCGATTGAAAATCCATCAATATGTTCCGCGAATTTATCGGCCAGTAATATATTGGAGGGTATTTCCGCCATGAGATAAACTTCCAGTCCGTTCTCACCGCGTTCCAGTCCATACATTTTCATTACTTCATACACCCGCAGCAACTCCTTTACCGTTCGGCAGAATGGAATCATGACGACCACATTGGTTAGTCCCATTTTTTCACGCACGCGTTTTATTGCCAGGCATTCAAGGCCGAAAGCATGACGATATTTATCGGAGTAATAGCGTGAGGCGCCCCGCCAGCCGATCATGGGGTTTTCTTCTTTCGGCTCAAAGTAGGTGCCACCCAATAAGTTCGCGTATTCGTTGGTTTTAAAATCAGAAAAACGCACGATCACTTTATGGGGATGGAAGGCAGAAGCGATCTTGCCGATACCATAAGATAATTTTTGGATAAAGAATGACTCTTCTGATTCATAACCAGTGATTAACTTTTCGATTTTTTCAGTCAGTATTTTGTCATCGAGTTCCCTGTGATGAAGCAAAGCCAACGGATGGGCCTGGATGTAATTGTTGATAATAAATTCTTCGCGTGCCAGGCCCACCCCTGCATTCGGAATATGGGAGAACTTAAAAGCCAATTCCGGCGAAGCTACATTGAGCATAATCGGGGTGGATATCGTTGGAAGATCTTCCAGGTTGGTTTCGGATTTCTGAAAGAGAATTTCACCTTCATACACAAATCCATTATCACCTTCACAACACGATACAGTTATCAACTGGCCATCTTTTAGTATATCCGTACCGTTGCGAGAACCAACAATTGCAGGGACACCCAGTTCCCGGGCCACAATTGCGGCATGGCAGGTGCGACCTCCTTTATTGGTGACAATAGCGGATGCTTTTTTCATGATCGGCTCCCAATCGGGGTCAGTCATGTCGGTAACCAGCACATCCCCTTCGTGAAAATCAATGCCATCATGCGAGCCATCACGTCCGTCCAGAGAATACATGATCACCACTTTGCCGGTGGCAATTTTACTGCCGACAGCAATTCCCTGAAGTATCCGCTTTTCAGGTTGAGGCGCCAGAATACTATATTCAATGAGTGACCGATTATCATTTTGCGAATGGATTGTTTCAGGGCGGGCCTGTACAATAAAGAGCTGATTCGTTAGCCCGTCGATCGCCCACTCTACATCCATGGGGCACCAGTAACCTTTTTTATCCGAGTAATATTTCTCTATCGCGCACACCCAGCGCGAAAGTTCCAGGATCTGTTCATCGGTCAGACAAAACTTTTGTTGTTGATCCTTTTGGACACTGACAATTTTTGTAAGCTGTCCTGGATCATCTCCATAAATCATTTTCCGGTCTTTATGACCGATATTTTTTTCAATGATAGAGGCAAAACCTTTTTCAAGAGTCGGTTTGAACACGATAAATTCATCCGGAGATATGGCTCCCTGCACAATCAATTCACCGAGTCCGTACGAGCCATTGATGATGACGGCATTTTTAAAACCAGATTCAGTGTCAAGTGAGAAAGCCACCCCTGAACTGGCCAGATCTGATCGAACCATTTTCTGGATACAAACAGAAAGGGCTACTTCAAAGTGATCAAATTTAAAATGCTGCCTGTAGGATATAGCTCTGTCTGTGAAAAGCGAGGCGAAGCAGTTCCTTACGGATTCAAGAATTCCTTCCGGACCACGCACATTGAGATACGTTTCTTGCTGGCCGGCAAAGGATGAGTCTGGTAAATCTTCTGCCGTGGCGCTGGACCTTACGGCAACATCTGTCGCTGACTGATTGTAAAGTTTTGATAATTCCTGATAGCGATGAATGATTTCATTTTGAAGATCTTTTGGAAATTTTCCGTTTCGGATCATTTGTCGTATTTGCATTCCGCCCTTGCGAAGTGAAATAAGATTTTCCATGTCAATATCTTCAATGACCCTGTAAATAGCATTTTCAAGATTGTTGAAGTGAAGGAACTCCCAATACGCATCCACTGTGATAGCGAATCCACCGGGAATGGTGATTCCCAGTTGTGAAAGATTTTGAAGCATTTCGCCAAGGGAGGCATTCTTCCCTCCAACAAGTTTCAGGTCTTCCAGCGTGACATCCTGAAGACAAACAGTGTATTTATTTTTCATCCGGCAAGGTGTTTATATCACCAGCCATAAGAAAAAAGCGTTCCCAGAGCCATTTCAATCGATTACGGAGATATTTTCTTCGAGTAAACGAGAAAGCGGCAATTTCAGTAGAACTATTTCTACAGTCGCTTCCGTAAATTCAACAACGCTTCGGCGATCGCCATGTCTTCAGGGGTGGTTATTTTGATGTTGTCGTAATTGCCTTCAAATAGCCGTGGCCTGATACCGGATCGTTCTGCAACACCAGCGTCATCCGTAAAACCTGCATCCTCTGGCAAGGCGTAGGCCTGCTGAATTAACTTGATAGCAAAGGTTTGGGGGGTTTGAATCAGCCAGAATTTCGAGCGGTCGACGGCTTTGGAATCTTGTAAATCAAAGTCATTTTCAGCCATTCGAAGAGATTCTTTTAATTTCACCGCTGCAACCGCTGATTGGTAAAGGCCTGCGAGCTGGAAAGATTTCCTGATAAGGTCTTCCGTAACCAGTGGCCTGACGGCATCGTGAATGGCAACCAATCCTTCTCCTGTAATTTTCTCAAGGCCTTTTTTCACGGACTGAAAACGTGAGTCTCCACCCGCTTGAAGCGTCAAAGATTTTTTGAACTTGTATTTATTGGAGATCTCATTCCAGGTTGAAAAATCGCTTTCAGGCAGGACAAGAATTATTTTGATGCTCTCCGAATACCGATAAAAGGCTTCAAGGGTATGTAGTAAAATGGGTTTACCACACAATTCAAGAAATTGTTTGGGCAACTTACTCTTGAAACGTGTGCCCTTACCTCCTGCCACAATGAGCGCATACTCATTCTGCGGGGAATCTCTCTCAGTATTTTTTGCCAAGGATATTACGATAACGGAAACTTCAGCTGATCACCCCTCTAAACTTACAAAGAAAACACGATTGAAAATATTCAGGGATTCCTGTCAGGAACCTGTTAACTTTATAAAAAGAACGGCTATGATACTTCTGCGTTTGCTGTTGGTGGCTTTTAATGTGGCCATCATTAGTTTTCTCATTTACAGGATGATCGATGTAATTCGAAAACCCGTCGAAAAATCACGGAAACCTTTGATACTTATAGGGGGAACCGTTTTGCTCCTGGCTCCCATGGGAATGTTCCTCAAGTTTTTTGCTCCCACTCCGCAATACTTTATTGTCTATCCGGTAGCAATATTCATGTTTCTCTACCTTACGAAACAACTTTCGGTCAGATAATCAGCATGGCGTCTCCGTACGTAAGAAACTTATACTTTTCTTTTTTAGCTACTTTATACGCTTCCATTACCAGTTCAAAACCACCAAAGGCGGCCGCCATCATTAATAAGGTGGACTCAGGCATATGAAAATTAGTAATCATCGCATTGCAGATCTTGAACTCATAGGGAGGAAAAATAAATTTATCAGTCCACCCTTCTCTCGGCTTTAAGCGGTTCGTGGCCGATACCGCTGATTCCAGTGCACGCATCGACGTGGTTCCTACAGCGCAGACTCTGTTTTTATTATCAAGGGCTTTGTTCACCATGTCCACAGCAGGATTGTTGACGATGAAATTTTCAGAATCCATCTTGTGCTTGGTAAGATCTTCTACGTCAACGGGACGAAACGTTCCTAAACCAATATGGAGAGTCACGTAGGTCATCTCTACACTCTTAATTTGAAGTCGTTTTAAAAGCTGTCTGGTAAAATGCAAACCTGCAGTGGGAGCAGATACAGCGCCCTTGTTTTTAGCGTAGATAGTCTGAAAACGTTCTTTGTCTTCAGCCTCTACCTTTCGTTTGATATATTTTGGAAGCGGGGTTTCGCCCAGTGTTTCAATTACTTTGTCAAAGGCTACAGAATCTCCATCAAATAAAAACCGGATGGTTCTTCCGCGAGAAGTAGTATTGTCAAT
>JAYSOP010000019.1:0-2245 GCA_043722905.1 Chryseolinea sp. | reverse complement strand
GTCACCGTTGTGTTTATGCCCCCCACTTTAATTGCCAGTATTTACGGCATGAATTTCAAATTCATGCCGGAAGTCGAATGGCTGGGGGGATATCCTTTTGCGCTCGGACTTATGATTGTTTCTTCGCTACTTTTTCTTTGGTATTTTAAATTAAAAAAGTGGTTGTGAATTATTTTACCTCTTTACCCGTTGCAGACTAACTCTTTTTGATTTGCCCAAAAGACTGAAACATATCGCCGTGAGCGGAAATATTGGTTCCGGCAAAACTTCGCTTACAGAGAAACTTGCGAAGCATTACGGATGGCGGCCCATGTATGAGGCTGCGGACCAAAACCCTTATCTCCCCGATTTTTATGAAAATATGAGCCGCTGGGCTTTTCACCTTCAGATATATTTTTTAAACAGCCGATTCCGCCAGGTAACTGAAATTCATTCAAGTAATGTCACGACCATTCAGGACCGAACGATCTATGAGGACGCAGCTATTTTTGCCGCTAACCTTTATAAAAGTGGCCATATGCTGGAACGGGATTATCAGAGTTACCGGGAGATTTACCACTCCATGTCCGCCTTTATTAAGCCTCCTGACCTTCTGATTTATTTACAGGCCGATATTCCAAAACTGGTGGACCAGATTCAGAAACGTGGCAGAAAATATGAGGAAGCTATACGCATAGATTACCTGAAAAATCTGAATAAACACTATGAAGACTGGATTGTCAGTTACAAGGAGGGCAAACTATTGACAATTAACGTAAACCAACTTGACTTTGTTGAGAAAACCGAGGACTTTTCTTTTATAGTAAATAAAATAGAGCTGGAGCTTCATAATCTTTTTGACCCGTAGTGTCACGGATTTTACCATTTGTTCTCTGTAAGCGAATAAGAATCTCATTGCATTGCCTTTGTTTCTCGAAAAAGCATTTTGTATTAGTTAGCTATTGTATTCATTGAAAGAATGAACGAATCCATTACACCACTGATGTCATTTTTGCATTTGTTATCCAGGAATTCTCCATGGGTATTAACTTTTCCCCTCGCGCCCTGAATTAAAAGTTTGGATTTTTCAGGTATCCTGGATTGGATTAGAGTAGTCATAATCAAGTCCAAAGATTCAAATGCTTTTTCTCCCAGGCCTGAGGCTACAATGAACGCACAGGGTTTGTGAGAAAATACGGTGGTAGAGACAGTCCACTCCAGAGCGTTTTTAAGGGATCCGGGAAGACTGAAAACATACTCAGGAGTGCAGATCAAAACGCCGTCTGCATTTTTGATGAGGTCAAGGAAGATGGCAACCAAAGGTTGTTTCAGATTGTCGGATAAGTCCGGGTTAAAATGCGGCAGCTGATCAATCTGATTGAAGATCTGAACGTCCAGTCTTTCACTATAGAGTTTGGCGATCGCCTTCAGTATTGATTCGTTGCTAGAGTTTTTCCTCGTGCTACCGGAAATTGCCAAAACCTTCTTTTTCATGTCTTTCTGATTATGGGACGAAGCTAATCGTTGCTTTCAATCAAAACCATAAAAATGAACAGATGTTAGTATCTTGGCAGCCAAAGATAATCCTTGATCGAGCTTTTTACTTTCGCTTTTACCGGCAGCGAATTCTTTATCTTCCTCACAGTGGCCATCTTAATCGGGATGTCAAAAACGGGCATCCACGGTGCAGGCATGATGGCGGTACCTTTGTTGGCCTTGCTTTTTGGGGGTCAGCTTTCCAGTGGTATTTTGCTTCCTATGCTTTGTCTGGCCGATGTCATTGGAGTATGGTATTACCACCGTCATGCATCGTGGTATCACCTTAAAAAACTTTTTCCCTGGGCAGCTTTGGGAACCGTACTGGGAACCGTTGTAGGAGGGCGCATTGACGATGAAACCTTTAAGTTAGTAATGGCCATCATCATAGGGATCAGTGTAATCATTATGATCTGGCTGGAGCGCGGCGGAAACAAAAAAGAAGTTCCGGAATTAAAATGGTTTGCGGGCCTGACAGGTGTTGCTGGTGGATTCACTTCCATGATTGGAAACCTCGCCACTTCTGTAATGGCCATTTATTTTTTAACCATGCGCTTGCCGAAGAACGCTTTTATCGGAACCGCTGCGTGGTTTTTTTTAGTGATCAACTGGTTCAAAATTCCCTTCCATATTTTCAGCTGGAAAACCATTAACTGGAATACATTTTTACTCGACATTACGATGTTACCGTTCATTGCACTAGGCGCGTTCCTGGGAATTGTAAGCGTAA
>JAYSOP010000018.1:0-4036 GCA_043722905.1 Chryseolinea sp. | reverse complement strand
GGCTTTGGAAATCATTATTCGTTTACGTGTAAAAGCGCAGATAACTTCACTATAACAAAAAATGCAAATGATAATCTAAAGATCAGTTATAGTTACATTGTGCTTGGAAAAGTTTATAGCAATGAAGAGAGAATTTCGGGTGGGCTATTTAGGGAAAAAGTAGGTTCTGCGTCTGCGTTGCCGATTTGCTACAATAATACTTATCCAAGTTTAAGCTACATTCAAGAAGCTAATCTCGCAGTGAGTCGAGAGAAGACTGGTGTTGTTGTGTCCATAATTTTTCTAGCCTTTATTTGGGTCATATACCTGTATGCAAAAAGAGATTATTGGAAACAGAAGTATAAAGCATTCCTATCTTCAACAAATCAACCAGCATAAGCTGATTTTTTCACGGCGGAAAGAGCTAAATTTCTGCGGTATGATAATGCCAAGCGTGTAAACGCGATACTTTTTGATCGCACCAACGGAGCAGCCACTGGTTATTTCCGAACGATTGAACGGATCGGCCAATGAAAAATATGGTTTGGCAAGATCCCTCTTGCCGTCATGCCGGGAGATGTGATCAATACGGAAGTGTATGCCAAATACGTGAATATCAGGTAAGCCAAAGAGACCTCGAGTGAGTCAGCATTTTTCTTAGCCAATTCAATGGAAGGGCTGGCACCGTTTTTCATCAGGTATATAATTGTCCATGCAATAACGATGTACATATTACAGTAGTTAAGACAAGCAAGAAAATATTTTCCATAAAGTGTCTCTGAAGCCCTTGCCCCCTTCATTTTATTTCAACTTCTCCTCAAAAAAATCAATCGTGCGTTTCCAGGCAAGTTCTGCGGCAGCTTTGTCATACCGCGGTGTGGTATCATTGTGAAAGCCGTGGTTTGCGTTGGGATACATATGAGCGGTGTACTCTTTTTTGTTTTCTTTGAGGGCTGCTTCATACACTGGCCATCCTTCATTCACTCGTGTATCGAGTTCTGCATAGTGCAGAAGGAGAGGTGCCTTGATCTTTGGAACATCTTCCGCTGCAGGTTGTCCTCCGTAGAATGGAACAGCTGCCAATAAGCCTGGAATTCTAACGGCCATCATATTGGAAATCCAGCCTCCAAAGCAGAAACCAACCACGCCGACTTTCCCAGTACAAGCTTTGTGTCTTTTTAAGTAGTCGTACCCGGCAATAAAATCTTCCAGCATTTCATTTCTGTCGCGTTTACCCTGGAGTTCACGACCCTGGTCATCGTTTCCCGGATAGCCTCCCAGTGGCGTAAGCATGTCTGGTGCCAGGGAGATAAATCCCGCCAGGGCAGCTCTTCTTGCCACGTCTTCGATGTGCGGATTTAAGCCTCTGTTTTCATGAACCACGACAATGCCGCCAAGTTTTCCTTTTGTATCCACAGGTTTTGACAACAACGCCTTTATTTTTCCAGCCTTTGGTGATTCGTAATCGATGTATTCTGATGTCAATCTTGGATCCTTTTCCTGAATCTGAATGGCACCGCGGTAGTCGGGCATGAGAAAACTCATAAGAGACGCAACGGTTAGGCCCCCGACTGCGTATGTGGAAAGCCTTTGCATAAAGTCGCGTCTTTCAATTCGATTGTGGGCATAGTCGTCATAAAGGTCAAACACTTCTTGTTTGATGTCTTCTTTTTTGATCTCGTTCATCATCATGCTGGATGGATAAGTTTGTCAATTTAACCGATATAGGTCTGTATCATTTCAGCGGCGAGAAGTCCAGCGCCTTGAGATAGGTCGACTCAACTTTCTCCACGATTTTACCACTGGCTTCAGAAGCGTCTCTTACTTTCACCCACGCCGGGTCATCCCTGAACGCGTCAAACGAAGCTTTAGCCGCCTCTTCATTTTTATGTCCCAGCAAGTAAACCAGTTTTGGTTGCGTGCCATCTTTTTCGACTGTATACCAGTACGCAATATTCGTCATGCCGTGTTTTTCGAAAAGCTTGAGCGTGTGGTCCCGGAAACGGGCGTTTATATTTTCAACTTTGCCGGGAAAGCAATAATATTTCCTCAGCTCAAAGATCCGTTCCTCTTTACCACGAGATTTTTTTATTTTAGGAGACAGCTCCGGCGCGGCGTTCATAAAAACCTGATCGACCTTCGCGACCAGGGCTCCGTTGGCCTCTGACTTTTTCTGAGCCTCTTTCCATTCCGGGTCATTCGCGAAATTATTCCAACGAACATCCCTTTGTGCCTGATCGGGGTATTCCAGGATAAAGGTAAGGCTGTAATTCTTCTCATCTGTGGGAATGAAGTATCCGATGTTTTTTATCCCATGTTTTTCGAACAGGCGCAGCGTATGATCCTGGAAGCGCCTGATCAGGTCTGGTCTTTTGTTTTCATTACAATGATAAGTTCTCATTTCGAAATACCGGGAGTCCGTGTTCTGTCCGAAGGCAGTCATCAAAATGCCACCGAAAAATACAATCAATAATAGTTTCATTTGTTTATGGTTGTGCGGGTATGAATCGCGTTAGTATGAGCGTTTGGCAAAAATCGCCAATGATCCTCATATGCGTGTTTGAAAAACCCAATTTATGATAAACGGTTGTAATGTATAGTTCATCATTTAAGCCGCGCCCGGAATGGGTCATAGCCGGATTAGAAAAAGCAAGGATCGAGAATGTGTAAGTCATTGATTTACAGGTGTAAGTACCTATTTGAGACGAGCCGGTGGGCGTTTCGGGAACCCTAAAAATGTCAGAAAATTAAAAATCCTTTGGTGTTTTCGGCGATTGAGATTTGCTCCAGAACGTGCGATTCGTTGAATCGGCCATAGTCGCGCACTCTTGATACATGACCTAGCCAGGATTTTTAAACTTTATAGGTAAATTTTGTATTTTGAATTACGCTTAGCCGAATTTCGTTCTTCGGCTGAGTTCAGGCCAAATCCTAAAAGTCTTTAACACATTCTATCATGATTGTTGACTGCGCCGAATATTGTGAGGGCAAAAGGGTATCAAAAGTAGATATTGCGCAAATCAAAGAAGTGCTCAAAAAGCCCAACCGGTTTATCTGGATTGGCCTGCAGGAGCCAGATGAAGCCATGCTCAAAACCATTCAGAAAGAATTTGGGTTACACGACCTTGCCATTGAAGATGCGCTGCGGGCCCATCAGCGTCCGAAGATAGAGGCGTATGCTGATACGCTTTTTGTTGTACTAAGAACGGTACAAATAAAGGAGGGACATGTCGATCTGGGGGAGACTCATTTTTTCGTTGGTCAAAATTTTATCGTTACCGTTCGCCACGGATCGTCCATTGCTTATGTTGATGTGCGGGCCCGATGTGAAAGCACGCCGCACTTGTTAAGAGGACCTGCCTTTGCACTCTATGCTTTAATGGATGCGATCGTTGACCAGTATTTTCCCGTGATTAACGCGCTCGAGGATGACCTTACTGATATTGAAGAAAATATTTTCCATGAGAAATTGAGACGCGATAATACGGCTAAAATCTACTACCTGAAACGTCAGCTGCTGGATGTAAAGCGATCGGTTTCGCCACTCATTGATATTTGCAATCGACTCATGCGTTTTGATTTGAATTTCATTGATCATGAGACAAAACCCTATTTCCGGGACATCTATGACCATTCAGTTCGCATCAATGAAATGGTGGACAACTCACGCGAATTGTTATCCGCCGCACTAGAAGCTAACCTCTCGATGGTCAGCATTTCGCAAAATGAAGTTGCCAAGCGATTTGCCGGATGGGCTGCACTGATCGGGGTGCCAACGATGATTGCGGGAATTTACGGAATGAATTTCACCTACATGCCTGAGTTGCAATGGGAGTGGAGCTACCCCATCGTTCTTGCCTTTACAGGTGGTATTTGTTTATTTCTGTACCTACGTTTTAAAAAGTCGGGTTGGTTGTAGAAACAGCATAATCTTTACAACTTCATGGGGCCAATGGCATCTTACTACACGTGATTTTCGGATTTAACATTATCAATTTTTTAACATTGTTTGCGAGGAAATCGTGCTAACAAAAGGGCCCTGCATCTTTGGAACTGC
>JAYSOP010000017.1:0-1514 GCA_043722905.1 Chryseolinea sp. | reverse complement strand
AAGAAGTGAAGTTAATTGGTGGTTTGTAAGGACATAAACCACGGAGGAGGAGTTTTTCGTGCTTTTCATTTCCAATCCGCAGGCTGCTGATAGGTTGACATTGAACCGGGAAAGGCTGTGCGGCAATCTTTGCCCATTGCTCCTTCTCTTAGCATACAATCCTGTGGGATTCTGATGTATGTCTTGTGTGTAGTTTTATCAAGATATATCTGCCTTTTTGTAACTGCTGCAGCATAAAAAATTCCCTGTACACCCATTCCTTCTTTGGCTTCAAAAAGATTAGTAGGAATTTTCCCAGTGACAGGTTGAAACAAACTGTTTGTCCCTTCTTTCTGAGACTGGACAGCCTTCCAATAGTCAAATGCAGCCCTTGAAAGACTCATTTGCATAATCTCCACCCTGTATTTTTCAAAGAAGGTATAATAGTTTATCGGCACATAGCCCATTTCCACCTTTACAAATTTCCCATTCTTAGAAATTTGATTCTCGCTTACCTTGGGCTTGGCTTCACGTGGAGTCACCCAACATCGGCAACAGGTGCACTCAAGACCAAAATATTCAACCATATTCGTTTTAGGATTATAGGCATATCCTTTCTTTAGTTCTCCATTGACATAGGCATATCCGCTGCACGGCAATGGACAATAACCGCATGTACTGACCAGACATGCCGGAGGTGCCGCGTGAATATTATATTGAGGTAATGTTTCCACCACGTAGGTGCCGGTGAATTTCCAACGCAGGTATTGATCACTGCCGGGAGCATTGTGCGCGTCAATAAAGATTCTGTACCCATATTCCGTAGGAGCATCTACAGGTTGGTGAGATTCAAATTCATAATAAATGCTATCTACCTCACCGACTGGATCCATTCTATCCGGCAACGATTCAATGATATTTCCATCATACGTTTCAATTCTGATAAAGTATTCACGGCCAATCACGCCTTGGATTCCACCCGGCTTGGTCTGATAAATTCCGTTGCCTGTTTGTTCAAGCACCTCATCGTTGCCAGCATTATCAAAGAGGGTTATTTTTTTGGCGTAAATCGGCTCCCCTACTTGTCGGGAATCATCAATTTTCATGGCCTTTGTGAGTTTAACAGTATAGGGTCCAGGCTCATCCGTAATCAATCCGTCAACAATCAATTCCCCAGAGTCCACACCCAGGACAGGGATGTCTATTCTATCAACGCAGGAACCAAAAAGCAAAAGGACCGTAAATAATATCAATGAGTTTTTCATCCTCAAAAAAAGTCTATAGCTAAGTTAACCAATTAAGGGTATCTTCCCCCGGTCTGCGTCCGTACTGACCGAAACATATTGATCGCTGAAGGTGGTGGCTTGTGAGGACACAAACCACGGAGAAGAAATGATGATGCGACTCTGCAAATCTATTGCGACCATTCCGTAGGTGTTCTATCCCACCGATGATTTTTAAGTCTTTGCTCAAGATCCTTTTCCAGTTTCTTTCCATCGCTTGTTGCAATGTTGGATTCCACATTTTTCACTTTA
>JAYSOP010000016.1:0-2979 GCA_043722905.1 Chryseolinea sp. | reverse complement strand
GTACATCGGCCAGCAGTGTTTCCGCTGCTCCCCTTGTGATTCTGAAACCATTAGAAGTAAAAGGCACGTTGGCCAGACCACCATTGTCAATAGCCCAGTTAAGATCCTCAACGATTTGATTATACACGGTCTGGATATTATCTCTTTTCACAAAGATCGTCTCCAGATTATCAATCGGCTCCAAAACCAGTGGTACGTCACCAAAATATTTCACAAGGTAAAAATAATTGAACGCCCGGAAGAACCTCGCTTCGGCCAGTAACTTCTGAGATTCCGCTTCGCTTATCCGTTGGGTTAGTGGAATGTATTTGATCGCGTTATTTGCCCTTGAAATAGCCAAAAAAGCCGGGCCCCATAAGGCGTCCAAAAAATCATTGAGATTTTGTCCATCAAAAGCCAGATCCTGGGCAAGCAAAACGCTTACCGCTTCCCCTTTATCCTGGTTGCCGAACAGTCCTGACAGATATCCGCCAAACAGGATGCCATTTCCCCTAAACCCGCCTGCATTGTAGAAAGTTGGAACACCCGTACGGTAAATACCGTTTACCGTACTTCTTGCGTCCTCAGGGGAGTCAAAGAACTGACCAATGGCTATCTGGTCTTTCGGTGTTTCAACCAGGAAATCATCGCACGAACTCAGCAAGACAAGGCCAATTATAATTATTGTTAATTTTTTCATGGTACAAATGTTTAAGACGGATTAAAACTGAACATTCAATCCAAGGGTGAACGTTCTTGGTTTAGGATATTGGTAGAAGAAAGTGTTCTGGCCAAATTGATTCCCTGTGAATCCCGACCCTTCGGGATCGTAACCCAAAAATGCTTTGTCGTGAATGACAAAGGCATTCTCAAGGGTCGCGGCAATCCTTAGAGCGCGAAGGCCCAAAGAACCAATTAAATTTTGATCAAATGAGTAGCCCACCGAGAACAAATTGCCTCTCAGGTAGGAGGCGTCTGTTATCCAATGACTATCACGTGCCAGATTTTGTCCTGATAGTACGGTATGTCGGATTTGTGGAACCATAGTGTTTTGATTCTCCTCAGTCCAGCTACTGTAAAGCTGCGTACTCAGGCCATTTACGAGGGCCTGCCTGTCTTCAGCGGTTAAGAGAAAAGCTTGTTCAACCTGACCCCCGTAAACAAATTGCAAATCTAAAGTGACATCAAAATTTCCGATGGTTAAGCGGTTTATAAAACTCCCGGTCCAATCGGGAAGGCCTTGTCCGATAATCTGCTTTTGCTCGGAGCGCTTAATCATGCCCGGGAGCCTGTTCACTAATGCAGCTGCTTCAGCCTCGTCAGTGCCCCAGGTGCCTAGACGTTCAAAACCCCAAAAGGAACTGATCGGCTCGCCAACTCTGAGTACAGTTGTACTTCCATCAAAGAAGAACGGGCCGGGAAAAATATCTTCATTGTTAATCCCGAGGCTCTCCACGCGGTTTCTATTGTAATTGAAATTAAGAATGGTTGACCACGTAAAATTCGTCTTTTGCACGTTGTTGGTGGTAAGCATGAAATCAATGCCCTTGTTTGAAACAGAGCCTATGTTGTCCATGATTAAACCGAAACCACTTGTGGTGGGCACGGGACGCTGCAGCAAAAGATCATTGGTTAATTTGTGATAATAATCCATTTCCAGAGAAACTACTTCATTAAACATATTCAGTTCAAAACCCACATTAAATTGCCGGGTTTTTTCCCATTCCAGATCTGGATTTGGCAAACGTTGAATGAAGCTGGATGCTTCGCGTTTTCCTCCGATCAGTGTGGTGCTTAATCCTATAGTGGAAAGCGATTGATAAAGTCCAATTTCCGTATTCCCGGTAACCCCATATGAAGTCCGGAATCTCAGGTGATTTATGACACTATTATCTGACATAAAATCTTCGTTGCTTACCAGCCAGGCAACCCCAGCTGATGGAAAGAACCCATATTTGGAGTTGGCCCCGAAACGGGATGAGCCATCAATCCTTGCTGTAAAAGTTGCTGAATATTTGTTATTGTAAGTATAATTCAACCGGGTAAAATACGAATTCATTGTCCAGTCATTGGCGGAAGAAACCGGGGCATTTGGAGTCCGCGCGGAACCTAAATTATTGTAGCGAAAAAAGTCATCGGAAAAACCCCTGGCACTTACTGAATGGCCTTTAAAAGATCTTTGTTGCCAACTGGCACCCAAAATCGAATTTATGCGGTGCGAACCTGTTTCCCGCAAATAGGTAAGAAAATTTTCATTCTGCCAGTACGTTGTTTCACTATTCGCTACGCTGCCTATACCATCCGGAAAACCACCAAGCAAATCAGTAGGTACATAGTTGCGTTCGGCGTACAAGATATTATCGATGCCAAACTGACTTCTGAATTCGAGATGTGGTGTAATCTGAAAGGCCACAAAGGTATTTCCAAAGAGTTGCATTCGATCTCTTAAATAATCTTCCTCTAATGCTTTGTGAACAGGATTTGGGAAACCTTCAAACGAAAGACCCGTTGATTGTGTAGAGTTCGTGTATGTGCCATCGGGCCATTTGATCGGAAAAATGGGCGGCATTTCAACTACCCCGCGTCCAAAAGAATAACCACCACCACTTTCGACAATATTATTCTCCCAACTTTTATTGACACTCAAATTAGTACCTAAGGAAAGCCATTTTTTGGGCTTCGCGTCAAAAACCAATTTGATGTTTGCTCTTTTCATCCATGAATTGAGTACAATACCCTGCCTGTCTGTATAATTCAGGAAAACACCAACAGAAGATTTCTCGCCACCTGATTGAACGCTAAGCTGATGATTCTGTGAAAAAGCCGTTCGCGTTGCCTCTTCTTGCCAGTCGGTATCATAAAGCGGTTTACCCTGCGCATCAAAAAGTCGGGTGTCACTAAGGTTAATAACTGGTTCCATGCCTGGAGCGTATATATTAAACTTCGGTGCATTTTCAAACCCGATTCGTTGTACCGCCATAAATTCTTCGGAATTCATCA
>JAYSOP010000015.1:0-1802 GCA_043722905.1 Chryseolinea sp. | reverse complement strand
ACCAGAATATCATGGCCCTTCGCCACCATTATCCTGTAGAAATTTCTGAAATAATGTACGTGGGCAGGGTGATTGATATCAATAAGGATCCGCATCTTTTTTCAATACCTTTTTATAAATCTCGATAACGCGCCGGGCAACCGTTTCTGAATCCAGGGCAAGGTCGTGAATTCTTTGTTCTCCCCGGGTCCGTCGGTGGCCCTCTGAAAAATTTAAAGCCTCACTCAATTTTGCCGCGTAATCCTCCGGTTTAAAGGAAGCAATATAGCAGCCCTCTGTATTGCCGAAGACCCATTCTATATCCCCTACGTTTGTGGCTACTATCGGACAATTGCAAGCCATAGCTTCCTTCACTACATTCGGCGAGCCTTCCATATAAGAGCATACAGCCAATACATGAACCGAATTCAGGTATTTTGGAATAGTATCATGTGAAACCGGATACGGATTGATCAGCTCAACATCATTTCGATTCAAATAAGAAAGCGCATTTTGTGCAAGCTTTATATTTTTTCTGACACTGCTTTTACTCCCCAGAAATAAGACCTGTTTCTTTTCAGTGTTCAGTGCCAGCTCATCACGATAATTTTTTGGACTGGATTTAAACTTAGTAATATCTATTCCGTTCGGAACGATAAATGATTTTTGTTTAAGGTAGACGTACTTTTCTATGTTGCTCGATTTGGAAATGATGGCACTGACAAAAGGCTGAATGATACGAGTCAATATCGTCAAATACCGGCTGAAAAAAAGTGTTCTATTTTCTCCGACATATTCGCCATAAGCATCACTCCCCATTAATGACAACACAATCGGGGTTTTTCGGGACGCCAATACAGCCGTACATCCTGATAGAATAAAATGGGCGTGAATGAGATCATAATGGTTTTGTTTCAGATGGTTGCGTAGGCGGGCGCTGGCTTTCAAATAACCTTTCATTCCTTTGCCTTTAACGGGGAAGTAATCAACATCGACTCCTGCTCTTCTTAATGCCTCGCCTTGCTCCCTGATAAAAGGAACCACCTCAAAGCCACTTACATTTCCACTGCAAACGAACAGTACTCTCATAACCTGTCAATATCATTCATTTATCTAGTGGCTAAGCGCGGATACTTGAGGGGAACGTCGGTCGCGTCGGCTACCGGTTCGGGCTTCCAGGCCTTCACGGCAGATAATGCCAGCATCAAAAAAGGCGCAAAGGTTAGCGTTCCAATGAACCGTCCCGGTAAGAGCACCATTAAAAACATTATCAGCAGCGGATAATAAACCTTTTTGCTTTGAATGGAAATTCTTTGATTACCCCGGAAAAAATAATGTAAAAATAACAAAGCAAATAAAAACATCCCCACTATGCCTGTGCTGTAAAACATCATATTTAAATCGCTGTGGATAGGCCTGTCCCTGCCGAAGTAGCGGACGCCGATATCATAGGTGTCAAATAACTTCACACCAAAAAGTACTTCAAATATATTCTGCGTCCTTTCATGATGATCAAAAATATAAAATGTTTCCAGGTATCTTCCTTCCTCTTCGTACGTATCAATATCCTGGATACGTTCTCTTTTTTCCAGCTGAGCCATGAGCGTTTGTTCATAAAGCGGGTAACTCACTACCAGGGCCGAAATAAAAAACAAACTTAAAATGGCCATTTTAAAAATTAATCTCCGATTAAGTACTGCATACACGATTAGAGCTCCCGCAAGCATTCCCATTGCGGTTCTTCTGGTGTTTACAATGAGTATACAAATATTGATGAGAATAAAAACGATATCAATTCCCTTTACTGCCCAGCTTCTTTCCTT
>JAYSOP010000014.1:0-5439 GCA_043722905.1 Chryseolinea sp. | reverse complement strand
AGGGGTAATTTATCGTCTTTTCCCAGGAGAATTTTCGCCAGTTGAAACACCCGGATAACATCCAGTGAAGACCGACAGTTGCTGATCACATAACGATGGCATCCCTCCTCCCCGTTATTTTCCTGGATCCTGGCAATAACCTTTATACTTTCAATCAACTCAATGGTGAGGGGATCTTCAAACTTTATTTTGTTCGGATTGAATTTTAGATTCAGTATTCGTTGGATCTTTTCAGATTCTGGAAGCCCGTTAAAGTCCTTCAGATTCTTGTTTTTGGATTGCTGTAGAATGGTGTCCCATACATCCACATGTTTGCGGCTATCCTGGCGAATATCCATACTGGCAAAGTAAAATCCGAAAATTTTAACTTTTAAGATTACTTCATCTAACAGATCCAGAAATAATCCGCGATGATTCTCAATAATGGATTGACGGGCCTTCAGAAGATCATTCAGAAGTTCTGCGGGATTCGTATAACCGTCTTCACCACTGCCATATGCCAACGGATAAATTTTACGTTCAACTTCGGCAATGATTTCATCAACCCCCTTAAAAGTCAATCTTCTTTTTAAAAACCGGGCATCGCGGTAATAACAGCGCATGAGGGTCTGTTGGAGGCGCTCAGCCACCTGAAGGGTTATTTCGTATGTGACAAATGGGTTTCCATCGCGGTCTCCCCCAGGCCAGAATCCGATTTTAATGAGATCGAAATTGGTCCATTCCTGGGGATCGATGTGAAGACCTTTCATGAGCTTCAGCATTATTTCGGGAATGACCTGATAAAAAACATTCTCGAGGAACCACGATAAACTGATTGCCTCATCGAAGGGGGTTGGCTTTTCGCGGTTGATAAAAGCAGTCTTTCCGAGCTGACGCAACAATAGGTTTATGTGCTCCAGGCGACCCTCTCCAATCGCCTCTTCAAGATCGTTGATGATAGCCAGTACGTTGCCAGGATAAAATTGTGTTGGATGAGCTGTCAATACTATGCGGACACTAAAATCATTTAATTTTTCTTTCAGCGCCTCGGTGACGCCTTCTGTCTGGGTTCTCAGCAGAAGTTCAGACAGTGTTCCCTTACCGTTCAGATCATTCACCTTCGCAAAGGCTGAATCTTCTATTGAATCGAATAACACTACCTGTCGTTCGGTATATTGTATGAAGTTGAAAAGCAGGTCAAATTGTTCTTCGCGCGTAGCGTTCGGGGTAAAATCATTGAAAAACTTTTTGATAATAAATTTGGGATCTTTACCCTTGCTATAGCCGGTTTCACAAGCTTGTTGCAATAACGGAAGCAAAGTTCCCGTACGATAAATCCCCGTATACGGGAGGTTTAAAAAAAGGCTGTTATAGATATGGTATCGGGTAGAAACAGCCTGGTTGTAGTTGGTGATCATGTAAAGCGTTTGACTCGTGCAAATTTATCAATTCGCAGTGATCGCCTGGCATGTCCGTCTGTATATTAAAGAATTTTAACGGGAACTGATCCCATTAAAACCATTAAGGAACCTTCTGAAAGGCTGTTTCTCCTTAGTTGACCACTTCACCTTTAATCGTCAATTGAACCGTACCCCCTGCGGTGTTGGCATGGATCACCACGGTTTTGGTGAATTGGCCTATCCTGGCTGCATTATACGTGGCTTTCACAAATCCCGATAGATCAGTGGGTATGGGATCTTTGGAATAAGAGGTAACCGTGCACCCACAGGATGCCTTCACCGACGATATGATCAGGGGAGCCGTTCCTTTATTGGTGAATTTAAATTCATGTGTGACGGGGGTGCCCATTTTAATTTTACCGAAATCAAAGGATAGCGACGACCAATCAAAAGCGGCATTTTCGGGGACAATTTTATTTAAGGCGTTGACGCTGGTAGTCAATTGCTGACCGATTGCTGAAGTGAGCAATCCGATGGCGAAAATTGTGATGGCAATTCTTTTCATTTTTTTTGGTTAATTAAACAGGATTTGTTGAGCGATGAGCAAAGGTGCCATGACTTCAGGAGATTGGCTGTTAACAAGTTTGTAATTTTTGTTAAGAAGTTGTTAAACGTTTTAAGGGAAGAAATCTTTCTTGTATTTTTAGTTTGTGAAAAGTTCTTCTATCAGGTTTATCGTTATCCTGGCAACGCTATGCATTACAGGTATTGCGATTACCCAGTGGTATTGGGTTAGTCGAGCATTTGACCTGAAGGAAGCGGAATTTGAAAGAACGGTCAATGCGGCATTGTTCAATGTTGCCCACCAGATCTTTGATCTTAATAAAACACCCTCTCCTGTTGTTAACCCCGTTAAACAGGTTTCAACAAATTATTTTGTTGTGCAGGTGAATGGGGAAATTGATGCGGGGCTACTGGAAATTTTGCTTCGTTCAGAATTTGAAAAGCGAAACATAAAAGCTGATTTTGAATATGGCGTCTATGATTGCTCCCTGGGAAAAATGACCTATGGCGATTATGTGCCGCTCCAGGCTACCCGTGAAAAAGTGGCCACCAGGAAATTACCTACCTGGAGTAATTATGCTTATTATTTCGGCGTCCAGTTTCCAAACCGCGAGGCGCACCTGATCAATCAGATGGGTATATGGACTTTTTCTTCTGTCGTTCTTTTACTGGTGGTTTCATTCTTCGCGTATACCCTGTTCGTTATTTTGAAGCAGAAGCGTCTCTCTGAAATTCAAAAAGATTTTATCAATAACATGACCCATGAATTTAAAACGCCGATCTCAACCATCGCCGTGTCTGCCGAAGTTTTGAAAGACCCTGAAATCATTCACCATCCGGAAAGATTATTGAATTATAGCACCATCATTGAGAGGGAAAATTCCAGGCTAAAACAGCAGGTGGAAAGGGTATTGCAGATGGCAAAGTCCGACAGGGAGAACATCACCCTGAGAAAGGAAAAGATTGACGTCCATCAGATCATCAGGGATGCTATTGACAATACTGCCCTTTCTCTCCAGGAACGCCAGGGCCTGATCAGTTGTGCACTGCTAGCTGAAAACCACGAAATAGCCGCAGACCGGTTGCACCTCACGAATGTGTTGTATAATTTAATTGATAATGCCATTAAATATTGCCAGGAAGCGCCAAGGATAATCATCTCAACAAATAATTTAAACAAGAATCTCTGCATTGACGTTAAAGACAATGGTATAGGCATCGCCGCTCAGCATCACAAAAAGGTTTTTCAAAAATTTTATCGTGTTCCAACAGGCAATGTTCATGATGTGAAAGGTTTTGGACTAGGGTTAAATTATGTGAAATCCATTATCAGCGCCCATAAGGGTCGTATTAAACTTGAAAGTGATCCGGGGACGGGAAGTTTATTTAAGATATTCCTTCCTTTCGACACAAGTATAAAATATGAACTCAAAAAAGATTCTTTTGGTGGAGGATGATCCCAACCTGGGCTTTGTCATACAAGACAATTTAACGCTGAAAGGGTATGAGGTAACGCTCTGCAAAAATGGCGAAGAAGCGGAAGCCACTTTTGATCGCTCATCTTTTCATCTCTGCCTCCTGGATGTAATGCTTCCCAAAAAAGATGGGTTTGCTTTGGCGCGCAGTATCCGTTCAAAAAACAGGGAGATACCCATTCTGTTTTTGACGGCCAAGGCTATGACAGAAGATAAATTGCTGGGCTTTCAAACCGGGGCGGATGATTATATCACCAAACCATTTAGTCTTGAAGAATTGTTTTATCGCATTGAAGTGTTTCTGAGAAGAAGTGTTCCCACGCCTCCGCTGGATGCAGTATTTACAGTAGGACAATTTCAATTTGATCCCTTCAGCTTTACGTTGAAACACAACAATCACGAAAAGACACTTACCCAAAAGGAAGCCGAGGTTTTGAAGCTACTCTACAGAAACAGAGACCGTGTTTTAAAACGTGAAGAGATTTTGACCCAGGTGTGGGGTGATGATGATTATTTCATGGGAAGAAGCATGGATGTTTTTATCTCCAAGCTTAGAAAATATTTAAGCCACGACCCGGATATCCAGATCGTAAACTACCACGGGGTTGGATTCAGGTTAGAAATACGATAAAGCGAAACCTCGCGCAAGCGTCAGCTTGTGTGTATATAATTTTCAGCGTTGATTTTTTTGGCCTTTAATAGTTTCTGGATTTTGAAGAACATTCTGGTTTTTGCATTTCAACCAGGGATTCAGGAGGCTCCTACGGAGCCTGATTTTCGGACTGACCGATTTTCTATAAGCAGGAAGCTCCTCCGGAGCTGAATTTCGTTGATTGATATTAAGCAGTTTAGTGATTCCCATTTTTCTAACTTCGTAGGAGCTTCCTGCTTATAGAAGCTCTGACAAATTCTGATCTTCGGCTCCTTTAGGAGCCACCTGAGATTCAAGTGATGAATGCACAGAGTAAGCCCGATTGATCACATCAAAACATCCCTCAATACCTGTACTGATTTTATTTCGCCAAAGTTTTCCATGTGTTCGGCGTAGAATTTCAGGAGTAAATCAAGTATGTTTCTCCTTTCTACATTGGTTATGGAAAGGCCTGAATGATATTCGGCCGTTAATAATTTACTTAACAGGTTTTCCGTTTCCTGATCGGCGACCCTGCCCCCCAGAATTTCATTCACATTATAAACCCCGAAGCCCAGGTAGCGACACAGTTTCAACATGAAGATCAGGTGAAAGTTTTCATACCCTTCTTTTAAAACATCCATCTCCATGAGGGAGCGGTATAAGAATTCAAATATTTCATTGGCATGACTCTCATCCCTCACGGTTTTATTCAACAGTTCTGTAATGAACATGGCGATGGTAGATTTCTTTACATCACTGTTAAGTGATAGGTAGGGATAAAGGCAGGAGATTTCCCTGATGCGCTCAATGTTGGCATTGGGCCGATGGTAAACTACAAGGTTAAGTAAGGTAAGCGGTTGGTACAGGGCAATCTTGTTTTTGGCTGTTTTACTTCTGACACCATTTACAATATACGCCTGCAAACCAAAGACATCCGTAAAAATGGTGGCGATGATGGAAGTTTCCTTAAACTTCGTAAACCTGAAAACAATACCTCGGGTCTTAAAAATCATGGGTTAATTCCCGTAGGGAACCGTATATCATTTCACTCTATTATCGCTATTTTTCCCACCATACTTTCAGCACCATCACCGGAAGCGGCAAATATGAGATAAATGCCTGTAGTCAGTCGCCTTCCATTATAATCTCTCACATTCCAGTTAGCAATTCCACCATTTGCCTGAGATTGCCAAACCAATTTTCCACTAATGTCTGTTATTTTAATCATGGCATTATTGGCCAGTCCTGAAATTCCCACCAACCCCTGAAAGCCAGCCATTACGGGATTTGGAAAGATCTTTACATTTTTAAATTCGCTTCCGCCTTTATTGGCATCACTTTGATACGAAACGATCCCCTGTTCGGTGGCAAAGAATACTTCACCCGT
>JAYSOP010000013.1:0-3712 GCA_043722905.1 Chryseolinea sp. | reverse complement strand
TCAAAGGACTGGGCGGATACATTAAAAGCTAGAAATAATAGAAAAATCAACCAATAAAACTTCCTCATAGGCTCTGTTATGATGGATTCACACAAAATTTAGTGTTTTTAAGTGATAGTCATAGCATTATTTAAAGATTTTTAGACAATAGCACAATATTTGGCGCATGATGGCCGTTTCAACCACCTTCACTGTACGACGGTACCGGCATTATTAGCAAAAGTTTCAAAAAAATCGTAATTTTCTAGTAATAGCCAAAAGCCTACCACCAACGACGTATTTCTACGCCACGTAAGATTAACCGACAGTTTGATTTTTTATGCTTCCCAAGTAATGGGACTTTTACAAAACAAAAACTAAAACTGACTATGAAAAGAATTTCAACAATTTTACTGTTAATCGTGGTAACAGCCGCCGGAGCTATTGCCCAGGAGTTTAAAGCTTTCAGAGTGGGAACTGGCCTTGGTTACGCAATGGCAAGTGGTAAGGGCGCAAAAGGTGGTGTTCTTTGGGCTCTCGAACCTGGTTACAGAATTAACGACCAGATCCTTGCAAATTTTCGGATTGAAGGTGCCGTTATTGGCCGTGGTTATGCTGACGAAACATCTGCTTCTGTTGATGTAGCTGCTTTGGGATCTTATTCATTAAACGGCCAGTATTATTTCAACAACAACAGCTTTAGACCGTTCGTTGGTGTGGGTGTTGGAATGTTTTCATTAGCAGCCGTTAGCGTGACTGCCGGTACAGGCGGTGGATCATCTCAGGCTGTTGCTGCGTCAAACAAGATCGGATTTTATCCCCGTGTAGGATTTGATGCAGGTCACTTCACACTTAATTTAGATTACAACTTGGTTCCTGAAACCAATGGCATTAAGAACAGCTATATCGGTATCAGATTCGGTGGATTCTTCGGTGGTGGAAAGAAATAAAATTATCACCCCCCATAAAAAAGGCTGTCTTAAAACAGCCTTTTTTTTTGATTTGAAGAGTGGAGTGAATGATCATCCCAAAGTGATCTTTACTATTTAGATTAATTAATATGGATCGACTTCAATCTCCGATTTTACCACGTCCTCCTTGCTGGGTTTGGTCTCCGCCCTCCATTCAAACCCCTTCAGTGTTTTCTGTTCTTTTTTTAATTCATGCGGCGGAATAAAGCTCCCTTCAGGCTTTACATAAAACGACAGGTTATTCACTTTTCCATCGTGAAAACGGATGGTAATGTTGCTGCATATGATTTTATTCATACCTGTAAAAGACTGGTCTTTATCATCCAGCACAAAATATAATGTCTCACCATTTCCCCGGACGAAAACACGTTTGATCTTACTGTCAGAAAATTCCGCTGTCATGTGCCGGCCCTTAATTTGATTGCTGTTTTGCAGGGTGTCCTGCGAAATAACAAAAGCGTTGTTTACAAGAAACATTTTGCTAATAGTGTTGTGTTCAATGAGCAGGCGGATGGAATCCGCTGTCAGCTGATTTCCCTGTGTCCAGAGAACAGGGTCATTGTAAAAGTATATAGTTGAGTCGGCAGCCCGGTATTCCAAAGAATCGGCGGTGCCCTGCAGGTCTTTCTTAAAGATCTTGACGTTGTGATAGGCAAGAATCCGCTTTTTCTGAGGGTCCTTGTTATCGACAGAAACGAGCGTGTCTGCTGAAACATACAGCGTGTCTTTGTCGTCCGTCACCTTTGCCACAAAAGCTTTATTATACACTTTGGTAATTCCTTTGGCTTTAAAATAATCAGAGGACTGACCGTAAATAATCAGGTTTTCTTTCTTTGAAGTCATGACCACATTGCCCCGGACTTTCCCAATATTTCGGATGGCATCAAGGTCGTATTTATCTCCCTCAATGATGTAGTCTTCCGATTCTCCAACGCCCTGATGGAGGTCAGAGACCTTGGTAATGGTATTGTACTTACCGCCTTCATATACCGCCCTGCTGCTGTCTTTATTGATTACGGTGGTCTGCGTAACGAAGAAGATATCTTTTGTTCGTGAATTGTACTGGAGGCTGTCTGCGAACATCGTATAATCCGGATTTTTAACTTTTACATTGCGTTTAAAAGAAGCCAAATTTGAACTGGCGTTGTAATAACCTTTGCGGCTGGTCAGCACATTAATACTGTCGACAAGTCTTCCCCCATTAAAGTAATAGGCTTGATTTCGTGGCCGCGAATAATCCAGGTTGTCGGTGTAAAGGACGGCAGTCCGTAATTTTGTGAAAACTACGTTTCGCCTTAGTTTGGCGATTTTTGTATCGCCATTGTAGAGCAATTGAGATCCTGTAATGGTTATAGAATCACCCTCGATTATTCTCACATGACCATAAGCCTCAACGGAATTTTCTCTTTTGTAGAAATGGGCGGAATCACAATAAATAGTAGTTTGATTCTGAACAAAAACTACGTTTCCGATCAACCGCTGAAACTTTCCTCCGCCTTTTAATAAATCAGCATCTTTTAGCTTCACCCTTTTTTGCCCGTATGTGGCGGTTACGCAAACCAGCACTAAACCTAAAACCAGGGACTTTTGAATAATTTTCAAGAAAAAGGAAAGGTTCATGCTAAATGGTAAATTTGAGCGTGGTAGAGCAATTATTAAACCATATAAACCGCTTTGCACTGTGCAAAAATACAGATAAAATCCTGTTAGCGGTGAGTGGCGGGTTGGATTCCATGGTGATGCTGCATCTGATGAGGAAGGCGGGATTTCATGTGGCGGTCGCTCACTGCAATTTTCAACTCAGAGGCCTGGATTCAAATTCTGATGAGGATCATGTTCGCGAAGCGTGTGAGAAAACGGGTGTTCAATTTCACAGTTCCGGATTTAATACCCAGGCGTATGCCATGCAAAAGGGAATTTCGGTTCAAATGGCAGCTAGGGATCTTCGATATAACTATTTTCAAGGTTTGCTGGAATCGCAAGGCTTTGACTATCTGGCCACCGCACATCATTTAGACGATACCATTGAAACCATTTTCCTGAATCTGATTCGAGGAACGGGCATTCAGGGACTCACCGGAATTCCTGTCAGAACCGAAAAAATTATCCGGCCGCTGCTTTTTGCCACCCGTAAAATGCTTGTCGATTATGCCATTGATCAGGGGGTTCGCTGGCGGGAAGATTCCAGCAACCTTTCGGATGACTATCAACGGAATTTTTTCAGACATCAGATCATTCCCAAAATCCTGGAAATCAATCCAAACTTTCAAGAAACTTTTCGCGATACGCAGGAACGCCTCGCGGGGGCGGTTAATATGAACAAAGCTTTCTTGAAAACGCTTGAATCTTCTGCTCTTCAAGTGAAGGGGGATATCCGGATGATTGATATCGAGAAAATAAATGAGTCGCCATCCCCTACAGTAATTCTCTGGGAATTCTTGAAAGATCTGGGTTTTAATTTTGATCAATGCAGGCAAATCAGTCAAGGGCACCAGGCGGGAAAACTATTTTATTCTCATTCGCATAAACTGCTTATTGACAGACAAAATTATTTAATAAGCAAAAAGACGGAAGCGTTTTTTACTTCCGTCACCATAGATCCAGGGGAAAGAATGGTGGGTAATGCCCGATGTAAATTAATGTTTACAGAAGCTTCGAACCAGGGATTTGAACTCAGAAAAAATCCGACACTGGCTCAGGTGGATGCTGACCTTTTACACTATCCGCTAACATGGAGGACCTGGCAGGCAGGTGATTATTTT
>JAYSOP010000012.1:0-4709 GCA_043722905.1 Chryseolinea sp. | reverse complement strand
TTTTCGGATCAGGAACCTGACACTCATTGATGTACTCATAAAAAAATGTTTTGGTGAGAAATGTATTTCTGCGGGAGCCGGAAATCAAGATGTCCAATGAATGAACCAGTTGGATATCAATTAATTAACCTCAAAATTCGGGAGTAAACTTCGAGGCTCTTGTCCGGCTCCCGAATTCCCACCTTACGAATGGAAGAAAATGAATCTTTTTGGATGGGCTTAGAAACAAAAAACCTCGAATCCATTACGAATTCGAGGTTTTAGATCTGTTTGATTGATACTTGGCAGAGGAGGAGGGATTCGAACCCCCGGACCCCGTAAAGGGTCTCCGGTTTTCAAGACCGGTGCAATAAACCGCTCTACCACTCCTCTGTTTATTATGTTTTACTTCGAAAGGGTGGCATTGCAAATCCATCCTCCTGTAAAAATCCCCTTCCGGGACTTCTTACGGGCTGCAAATCTATATTTTTCTACCGTTTCAGCAAAACCGGACAGTAAAATACTATCCACCAGCTAGCCGGCAGTAAGCGTTACTGGCAAAGATTCGTGTTAATGCTTTTCCAACCTATATCCATCCAGAATCAGTTGGTCACACCAAGACTATCCGTCGTCGGACGTTGGTCAATATCGAAACGTTTGTAGCCGACTTCATCGTCGTCGTTTTCGCTCATAAAGACGAGTTTGTCTCCATTCACCAAACGTTGCCTTCGCAGCGACCTCTATTTTTTATATCCAATACACCTGAGCCATTGCTGAAGATCTGCATCGCATATTTTCGCGAATCTCAGCTTCCGCGAAAATCATAGTTGTCGTGACCCAACTCCTCCTGAAGACAGGAGGCTAACAGACAAAAAAGGATAAGTGTGTAAGCGTGTTTTCATAAAATGGAAGATTGGTACTCACTGAAACGCGCAATTCGGATGCCATTTTTTTGTGGATCCAGGACACAAAGAAGGATGCAATATTTCAACAACCGCAGCGTCCCTGAGACAGGAGACACTGCGGGGACTTTATAAGGAAGAGAATTTTAATAGGAGCCATTTAAATTACTTCCATGAAAATGAAGTATCAACCTCAGTCCAAATCAATCAAAGTATGTCTCTGAATTCAAAATTCAAGCGTATCAATATTAGTCGTAAATTCACTCAAAGGCGAACGAAAACTAGCCGGCCTTTCCAATGAACTTGGATTTGAACCCTTAGTCGATATCAACAACGGTGGCGAATTAGTCGGTAATGTCTGAGGTACGATTCAACCGTGATCTTGCCGACAAAAAGTTGAAACATAAAAATGATCTCAATCCCCTTGACAATGAAGATTAGTACTTACACATCAATGCTCGTGTGCCTTATTTTTTTGCACACCAATATATCTGCTCAGATCATTAAAGTCACCTTATTAGGAACCGGTGCACCTCAACCCTCCATCGACCGATTTGGTGCATCGACCCTTATTGAAGCAGGTGGTAAATATTTCTTGTTTGACTGTGGCAGGGGAGCAACCCAGCGTCTCTGGCAGCAAAAAATACAAACTGGAAAAGTAACTAACCTCTTTCTCACGCACCTGCATTCAGATCATGTAGTTGGAATTCCTGACCTTTTTCTGACGGGATTGATGCCAGGAGTCTTCGGTAACCGGAAAGAACCCTTTGAAGTATGGGGACCCGATGGTACTGCACAAATGATGCAGGCGCTTCAAATCGCTTTTAGTTGGGATATAAAAACCAGAGCTTCCGAATATCCCAAGGCCGATAGTGGGGCCATGGTACAGGCACAAAATGTAAGAGAAGGTGTTGTTTATAATAAAGATGGGATCAAGGTCACAGCTTTTAAAGTAAATCATTCGGACATCATCGATTCAGCATTAGGCTATCGACTGGATTACATGGGTCGTTCTGTTGTTATCTCAGGCGATACCCGGTACAGCGAAAACCTGATCAAGTATGCGAAAAATGTTGACGTATTGATACATGAGGTCATCGCAATTCGTGAGGAGGTGTTAGCAGAGTCAGCGTTTGCCCGCAAGATCACAAACTTTCATTCCACTCCTGAGCAGGCCGGAAAGGTGTTTTCTTTAGCAAACCCAAGGCTAGCCGCTTATACCCATGTTGCGATTCCACCCGTTAACCCTTCGATACCTCCGCCTACAATTGACGATATCATTTTATGGAAAAAAAATATTATCCCGGAGAGTTAGCGGTAGGGGAAGATTTGATGGTTATCGGTATTGGAGAGCAAATAAAAATAGAACACAATAAAAATAAGAAGTGAGAAACGAGTTGAACTGGGTCGACTTTCATATTTGCACTCGCACGACTTGTGAGACAAACACGACTAAATTTAATTTCAAAATCGGTTTTGATTTTCAACCCTGGTCCCCAAATCGGTACCAAATTTTACAGAGCATCTAAGAAACTAATAGGGAGGACGTTGTGGAAGTAAAATCACTCCCTCCTCCTCTGCGCCTTCAACAGGCTCAGGCGCCTTGTAGAATCAAAACCTCGAGTTCGTAAAGATTTCGAGGTTTTTTATTTCTGCCTTGCGGGAGTGAGGCCTTAAATGGTCACGATCACATTTCCATTTTTTATGACCTTTTTCAACATATGCATGAGCCTCAACTATTTGGTCAAGTGCGTAGCGCCTGTCAAAAACCGGCCTCAGTAGTCCACTTTAGATGAGGTTTTCTAAAAAGATTTCCAAGGCGTTAATTCGATCAATTGCTGTCGTGATCCTGCATCCAAAGGATTCGGTACCCTGTCTCCTGCTCATTCCTGCACATCCTACTTCGATAATTAACATTGCCGGCCTGCAATTTATTGCTCATCCGCCTGGCCCCAAAACAAATCCGTGAAAACATTTCATAAACCCGAACCTAAACCAGGCGTTTGCCGTGTACACTATCTTGCGACCCTTTCAATCCTCCAACGCGTTCGATGACTTTCAATAACACGAGTAAAGATTATTTCCTGAAACAAGGAGGCTTTCCTGCGGGTGCACCACATTCGATTTCAACTCACTCCGTGTTCATCGCCGATGGCTCAACCTTTACCGAAAAGGGAAAGTAGCCTATATCCAAAACCCGATCCCGTCTTAATAACTAAAACAATTTCTACATCAATATTTTAAATAATCAAAATGAAAAAACTATCAATCCCAGTCTTTGCCATTATTTTTGTAGTCGCTTTGAATTCGTGTGGGGTCAACCATGCCTTTGTTGTCAACACAAACAACAATTCCACGCAAGTCAGTCTTTCCCAGGCCAATTACAAGGTGATTGGCAAAGCATCTGGCAGCGCCGATGTTAGTTACGTTTTGATTTTCGGTGGGGCCAAAAAGAATCAACTTTTTGCCAATGCGTATGCGCGCATGGTAGATAAAGCAGATCTTTCCTCCGGAGCTAAAGCATTAACTAACATCGTCACAGAAGAACACGTCGGGGGAGTTCCTCCATTCTATTACACCAGAACAATCACCGTAAGCGCAAGCGTAATTGAATTTACAAAGTAACGGCACGACATAAATTCATGCTTTACTCCTGACCAGGGGGTAAAGCATGAAAATTTATTTAAATTAGGGTACCATGAAACTGATGCAAGTTTAATCACGATGAAAGCAATTGTTTGCAATCGATATGGGTCGCCGGATGTCTTACGTCTGCAAGAAATTGAAAAGCCAACTCCTGGTGATGGCGAAGTGTTGATTAAAGTGCATGCCGCCTCCCTTAATGCAGCAGACTGGCATGTGATGAGAGGAAGCCCATACCTTATGCGTTTCGTGTTTGGCTTGAAAGGTCCTAAGTACCCGGTGCCTGGCTCTGATGTTGCTGGCTATGTTGAAGCCGTGGGAAAAAACGTAAAGAAATTTAAAGCAGGTGATGCCGTATTTGGAAATCTGTTTGATGATGGTAAATCGGAGAAAGGCTTCGGAGCATTTGCAGAATATGCATGTGCCAAGGAGGAAGCCTTTGTCCTAAAGCCTTCGAACATCACATTTGAAGAAGCTGCATCCATACCACTTGCCGCAACGACCGCCCTACAGGCGTTGAATAAGGGTCGCGCCGAGTCCGGAAAGAAAGTCCTGATCAACGGCGCATCAGGTGGTGTGGGAACCTATGCCGTCCAGATTGCACAAGCCCTCGGATGCGAAGTCACCGCGGTTTGCAGCAGTTCTAAAATAGACATGGTGCGCTCAATAGGCGCTGACTATGTAATTAATTACGAACAAGAGAATGTCACTAAAAACGGCAAGCAGTACGACCTTGTCATTGCAGCAAACGGCTATCATCCTATTACCCACTATCACCGTATCCTCACCCCGCGTGGACATTATGTGTCTGTTGGGGGATCACTGTCCCAGATGTTTCAGGGTATCTTATTGGGAGGGTTGCTATCAAAAAAGAACGGAAAACAAGTTGGCTATCTGTCCGCAACAACCAACCTAAAGGACCTTGCATTTGTGTCCGATCTTGCCGCGTCAGGGAAAATAAAACCGGTGATAGACAAGGTGTATACATTACCTGAAGTTCCTGAGGCAATGCGGTATCTTGAAGAAGGACATGCCAAAGGAAAAATTGTCATCACGGTTGGTAGATAGTAGATTGAAGGCATGCCTTCTATCTACTATCTACAACCTAACCACACGTTTTCCATTTCGCTGGGTTATCCACAATGTATTTCGAGATCCTGCGATATTCGTCCTCGCCACGTATTA
>JAYSOP010000011.1:0-6034 GCA_043722905.1 Chryseolinea sp. | reverse complement strand
ATGGTTTTACAGGGTTCATTTCACTGACCACGACAGGGTCGGACCATCGCTCCCAGTCAGCTTCCGAAGGGTTGGCTTTGCGGCTAAAACGACCCCGGTACGTGCCGGGAGAATTCGCCATCAATTCAGCCCCTGTTTCCGCTGCCATTACCAGACCGTCACGCTGCCATTGGTAGGCAAAATAACCTTTTGAGAACGCGAGCTGCACACCGGTTTGTGTCGTATTGCAAATAATAGGTTGCCCGTAAGCAATGTGTGGATTATACTTTTTCTTACTCAAGATCCAGCTAAAGAAATCGGGTTCTTTATAAGCCGTATTCCACGTTCCGTGACCCAGGTTTGGATAAAAACTATAACGCACCACGCCACCGGCGTCGCGAAACTTCCTAACCGTATTGTAAGTCTTGCCCGGCGTGGGGTTGTTATCCAGCCCACCTTGAAAAACCCACAAGGGTAATTTGCTTACTTCCGGTACCATATTGCTGTTTACAATACCGCCATCATTCACCGCCGACATGGGAAGCGCGGCAGCGAATAGCCAGGGCGCCCTTTTCAAAGCCTGGTATACACCTCCCCCTCCGTTCGAAAGTCCATGAATATAAACACGGCTTTCGTCGATATTATATTTTTTAATGATGAGTCTTAATATTCTGATGGCATCCTCAACTCTTGCATGAGGACCCCAACCATTGAGACTTTGCGGAAACAGTACAAACCCCGGGAAGGCGCGTGCCGCCAGGGAAGGATCATTGGGTAATTTAGATCCGGCGAGATTGACAGAGGTAAGGTGGATGGACCCACCATGCAATAAATTCCGGTCGTTATTTAAAAGTTTATGGTCTGTGTCAGTGGGCGCAGGGGGACTATTGGTTACCGGATTGTAAGCGTCTGTTGCCCAATGACATCGCGCATCAATCCAGCAGTTGGCAGCTTCGCCACCGCCGTGCAGCATAATAATAATTGGATAGCCTGGTGAATACGATGCGTTGTAATTCTGAGGTTTAAGGAGCCTGTAATTCATCACAAAGTTATCTGCGGCGCCATTCACTTCTCTCAGATTACCCTGTCCGTAAGCACTTGTGTTCCAGGTGACCATACTGGTATAAGTATCCGTTTTGACCCCCGAAGCGCTCGCACGAAAACTGAACGTTTTATCCTCCTGAAGGTAATAATACCGCGTGGCTGACTTAGCAATACGCAAGTCAAGGGTGCCATAGGGCGTGTTCGTATTATATATATAGGAGGTGTCTACCTGGGAGAACAGGCACAAACTTGAACCCAGGTACAGCAGAACCGACCAACCAACAATTTTTTTCATTAGGGCACCTTCTGATTACTGTTTCAGAACTACCTTAAAATATTGTTCCTCAACCGGCACTACCACCCCTCTCATCAGTCAAATAGGGTTTTATATTAATTAAATGAACACTATTGCAAGGGTAAAATAAGTCGGTTAGATTTCCATGGGTAAACGATCAAAACAAAAAACCCAGCCGGATGTAACCAAGGGTGCCTTCCGGGGAATGGCCAATTTCAGCCGAAAGGATGGTAAGATTGAAAGGCGTAAACCAGACACCGGCGCCCCACCCCCTGTGCCATAAATTTGATTTCCCATTCTTTGCTGAAGGATCTATACCATTTTCATTTTTGTACCATATTCTTCCCACATCGTGAAAGCCAAGCAAACCTAGCGTTGCCGGAAATAAATAACTGCGAAAACTTAACAAACGAAGTCTTATTTCAAAATTTGCGTAAAGCTTGCTATCCCCGTAAAACCTTGTTTTCCTGAATCCTCTTAATTCCGTTTTGCCACTCAGTATCTGGGACTGATAAAAATTGTATTTACCCTGGTTTATTCCACCACCCACCCTTGCGGCAAATACCACCCGGGATTCCTGACGGAAAGAATGGAAAGCTGTCAATGAGCCTTCATAAAAGGAAAAATTATTTTCTCCCTTACTCAGCTCCGCCATGTTCTTCCCTGAAAAAAATAACACCATTCCTCTTTGGGGAATTAGTTTATTATCGAGCCGACCAACATCCCATTGCCATCCAAGGCCACCAAAACTGTTGTACTCATTAAAAAGATTAGTGGAAAGTGAATTCGCGTACTCTTCTATAAACCGGTCCTGATTTGCGTACGGCTCTTCCATTTCAATTCTTTGAAATAACGGACCGATTTTTAAGCTTGCCCAGCCACCGAACGATCTTGAAAGGGACGTATGCAACACCCATTCTTCGAATCGATACCGGTAATATTGTACGGCGTCATCCACTTCGATTCCCGGACTATCATTTATTTTATTATTGAAAAGCGATTCGTTGCCCATTCCAAAGAAATTATTCACATAGTTTGGTGATTTCAGATCACCCTCGAGCTCGAGTGTCCATTTTCCCACTAAATCTGTGAATTTACCCTGATATCGGAAATTAAAGGACTGAGTTGATGGGGCCATCGATGCCAGGAAAAGATGACGATTCTTAAATGGCTTTTTTCGAAAACCATGGGTCTGATATAATAAGCCTGCGCCGAGAAACGTTCCATCATCAGGATTGTAGTTGCCGAAAATAATCGGCGCCAGGCGATTGTACTCAAACGATTTCCGATTGTACTCATTCACACCAGCATCGCCTGACAGTTGATTTTTAACTTCCCCGGAAGATTGAAAAGTTCCTCCCGCTTTTTTATCGTAAAATATGGTCTTCTTCGCGATGCCCCCAACGCGGGAGCTATCTGATACTTTGTCAGATCCTTTACCGCCAATAATGCGGACCAGTATGGAATTTTTTGCTTCACCGGAAAGATGAAAGGTGTCATTGCCATCCAATCCATATAACCGGATCTCTTTTGTTTCCGCTTTTTTAAACTGTCTGTCAAAAAGTTTTTTTCCAACCTCGCCTTTTTGTGTGATTTTATGCTTGATAACGTGCACATCGCCATTGGCCAACCTGTTAACATTAAACAACTCAGCCTTGTTTGATCCAACAACATCCACCTCACGGGCTAAGAAGGCATAGTGATCATTGGCAAATTCCACCAGTTTATCACGACGGCTTTTCAATTTTTCTATGACCCTTTGACCATCGCGTAAAAAAATTTCCGGAGGCCAATGATGCACGGCGCCTTCAATAGCCTCATCAGTCAAACGCGTTTGTAAATCACGCGCCTCTGCGATCCATTCTTCCCTTGACAGAGCAGTTAAAAAAGAACGGTCGAAGAACCTCGCATTAAACGAAAAACCCGATGGCCAGTTCATATCGTCGTGAAAGCCTTCAAATTTGGGTAAGGCCCACTTGTGGCTCCAGAATTTCGGGAGAATTCCCTCATTCAAAAAAAACGCCTGGTCCCGGTCACGGGGAATGGGTCGGAAAATTTCCCCCTTCTTATTTTTTATGGTTGCCCAACGCCATTGATCATCATGCCTGTCCCAATCACCGATGATCATATCAAACAATCTGTTTCTCAATACAAATGCTTCATCGACCTGATAGTCATTATCATCGGCCAGATTTTCCAAAACCCTGGTTGTGCTAATAATGCGTTTGGATTTTCCGAAATAGCTCGATTCAGACCAATCGTTGGAGGGTCTTTCTTCAAACAGCGCGAGGGAATTAGAGAAATTTTTCCGGTGCTCGAAAAGCCTGGGATCGTCAGGAATGTAAACGAGTTTTGGATTGGTATGGTAGAGACCCGCGGCTTCAGCCAGCGGTGGAATCACGATTGCCGCATAGGGATGTGCGGCGGAAATTTGATCCTGAACAAGATCCTGAGCAAATGTTTTTCGCAGCATTTCCGGTGTGGCAGCTTCCGGATACTTTTCGACGGACCGGAGAACGTATTCATGACCGAGTGAATCCTGCAACCGCAGTGAGAGCGTTTGCTGCCCTCCTCCCTTTTGCACAATTTTTAATCCCCCCTGTTGCTTGCCTATATCAAACACCGGAACTTCTATTTCCTGAGACCATGCCTCACGGTAATTTTTTCCAAGGAGCTTTTGTTTTAGTCGGCCTGCCCGATACTGTTCACTTGCTTTGGCCCTTACAATTTTACCGGCAAAATCAAGATCCATTGGTGCCTTTTGAACAGCAACCTCAGGGATTGCTGATAAATTTTTTTTAAAAACTTCTTTTCCTTCGGGATATTTTTCATCGACCTGAAAATAATGAAGAGATAGCGCGCCTTTGTTCCGAATAGATACCTGAACAAAACCCTTGACATCTTTTGCAAATTCCGCAAAACCTTTTTTCCGAACGTATTCCTTCTTGGCTCCGGATCCGCTCACAATATAATGCGTACTGTCTTTGACGATGTATTGGAGCGCATGCTCATGCCCGGATACATACAGGGACCCGGGATAGTGCGCCATAATCGACTGAAGTCCCCGACTAAATTCCCGGTATAGTGGATGCGCGGTGTCCTGAAGATGTCCAAACCATTTTCTGTATAGTGGATAGAATGATCCGATAACAGGAAGTGGGAGGTACAAATATTTGGTAAATTTTTCCAGTGGAAGAATATGGGCTTGCCAGGTAAAAACACCCCCGTGTTCTCCGTAGGTAATCAACGGATGGTGCCCGGCGAGAATAATTCTTTTGCCCGGATTACTGGCAAAAATATCGGCGACCATGGTTAACACTTCAGCGGTAGTTACAGGGCCACACAATTCCGCATCGATTGTTTTATCCCATTGATGAAGAAACCATTGCGTATCCAAAATTACCAATAACGTGTTGTCACCTAATGGGATCTGGACAGGACCAGGGCAACCATTTTTAGGAAGCAGGGTAATGCGCGAATCTTTTAAGGAGTCCAGCCACTGCTGTTGATTCATCAGGTATTGAAGTCCTTTTTTTCCCCACCGTTGCCAGTCATGATTGCCCGGAATGAAGATTCCGCGGGCGTCCATCCCTTCAATAAATCCGGTCTGTGTTTTCAGCGCTGATTCATCCTCCGCATAATTCTTTGCGTCTTTTTCCGGTAGTCCGCGGGGGTAAATGTTATCCCCTAAATAAAGAACCGTAGCCCTCCCACCCGAAACATTTATTTTTTCCCTTAAAACTTTTCCCAAACCCGTGTTAACAACATACGGCTCGCCTGCATCTCCAATGAGAAATAAAGTATGAATAGCCGAGGTATCCGGGGTTTGCGCATAGGTATCCCAAAAGAAAAAACAGAAGAGAAATGGCAGGATATTTTTCATCATAGGGTGAATAAGCGAATATAATGGGATTTATTGGCGTTATTTCCCCTCCCCTTAAACGGGATAAATTTACTTACTAACCGTGTAATCATTGTTTTTTGACATAATCCGGAACAAAAGTAATAACGCTTTTCGGACTCACAGCTTTACTGACAATTCTTTTAACAGCTTTTTAAGGGACCGGGAAAACTTTATCTTTATTCATCTATGGAATCTGAATTAATCCGAAAATCACAAGCTTTTTCAGAAAACGTTTTCAAGGACAGAACTTTCGAAAACCGCCCTTTTCACAACATAGCACATACCCGCGGGGTGGTCGATGCGGCAATCGAAATTGGTACGCATATCGACCTGAGCGATGATGAAATGGAGTCTGCAGTAATCGCTGCATGGCTTCACGATGTGGGTTATATAGCAGGCGCCACCAATCACGAACAAAAAGCGGCCGACCAATCAAAAGATTTGTTGTTATCATGGGGCGCTTCACATCGGAAAATTATGGAGGTTTCCGAAGCGATCCTGGCAACAAAAATTCCGCAACAACCAAAATCCCTGGTTGGAAAAGTTTTGTGCGATGCAGATCTCTATCATTTGTCTACCGAGGAATGCATCGCACAGTCAGATAAATTGCGAGAGGAATGGGAGACTGTCGGCCAAAAATCTATGTCGGATGAAGAATGGTCGAAAAATAATCTTTCATTTTTAGAAAATCACCGCTACCATACGCCTTACGGTAAAGCGGTCCTTCAAATGGGAAAAAAAAGAAACATCAAAAAACTCAGGAAACAAATTATGCCCGAAATAAGTGAAAAAAAATATCATAAGCTCGAAGA
>JAYSOP010000010.1:0-2606 GCA_043722905.1 Chryseolinea sp. | reverse complement strand
TAATATTTCCGCAGTCCCCATTCAGCAGTAACTAAAATCAGCAATAGCCAGAAGACCCATTTGAGGTTGATTAAAGAATCATAGGTTTCTTCTGAATGGATAATATTTGTTGCTTCCGTCCTCTGAAGAAAAGATTGTAAATCATCCATGTTTGAGGCATTGTAAAATTTCCCTCCGGTATTATCAGATAATTTTCTTAATAAATCAAAGTCCGCCGTCAGGTTTTGCAATTCAGCCTGGCGCTCTACCACGGCAAATTCACCTCGTACTTCGGTTGGTTTTCCGTTGAGTGTAGTACGGGAGCTGTAGCGATAAATCCCTTCTTTCAATCCGCCGACCTGGTAACGGGTGTTTCCCGGACTAATCACATAATTGTAATTGGTTCTTTGGCCACTTTCACTTGTAATAATGATTTCTACAGTATTCCCATAAACAGGTTCGAAAATATCGTTATACACCTGACTCTCAAAAACCACGGCTTCGGTTTCCGAGAACTCCTGGCGCAACGGGTAACTTCGGAATTTTCTTTTATCATCCGTAGTACTGAGAAACTGGATCAATTTTCCAAATACCTCATCAAACAAAAGGGTGTTTTCGGTGCGGTCAAATTCGTTTAAGCGCCATCGCCACAGACCCTCTCCCAGCATTACGCCAATTTTTTTGGAATCCTGATTACTCAGGATCAAGAGGGGTTTTTCGGTTGTGATACTGCCCACCCGCTGAAAGAGTACGGAAGATACATCACCCGGCACCTGCATCTTTCCAAAATGGACGGAAACAGGCGGAAAATTTGTGAAAGCTGTCAAGGCTTCGGCAGAGATATTAAAATTTGTCAGTGCCGGATTGATGACAGGTGTTACCTCATCGTATTCCCTGGGAATGCTTTCAAATTTCAATGGGATATTCTGCCGCGCCAGTTGCTGAAGATCACTTTGCTGGCCAAGGATTAAAAAAACGGAAGATTTACTTTTTATGAAATTTTGAAAAATCTGCGTTGTCTTCCCCCGTACGTCGGGTGATTGGTGGAAAATTACCAGGTCGATATTTTCAGGTACCAGCACACTGGCCTGCTGAGGATTCACTTCCGGAATATGAAGGATAAATTCATAGTTGGAGTTTTTTGTAATCACCTCCCGCAAAGCCTTTATGTCTGGATGTGGGGAAGGGGCTACCAGAAGGATTTTTTTTCTTCCTTCCACAACCTCGACGAAAACAGAAGAACGATTATTTTTAGTGTTATATTCTTCCGGACGCGTTTCAATTTGCACGTCGTATTTTTGAATCCCCTGCTCATCGGCAGATGGAAGGAAATCAAAGGACAACGATTGCCCGGGAGAAAATTTCTTGGTCTGCCGTTCAATCACTTTCCCGCTTTTAAGCAATGTTGCGGTTATACTCGTAGCTGGAATATTTTTGATCTGTACTTCTGCCCGCAACGGGAATTTGTTTCCCTGATAGGCAATTTTATTATAAGCGATGTTCTTGAGTGCAATATCAGCCCGCACAGTCGTGTCACCAATTCCTATAGTATGTACGGGAAAATTAAAGTTTGAATAAAGTGGCGAAAGGCCCGCATTATAAATACCATCAGAGATGAGTATAACCCCCGCGACATTTTGCCCTTCGTAGCGATTGGCAATTCGTTTTAATGCGCCGTTAATGTCTGATGTATTTCCTGAATAGTCAAATTCATTTGAGGCATCACCGGTCAGGGTAAGAATGGCAGATTCATATCCCTTTTGGTTAAGCAATTGTTGAGTCGCTTCTGTTTCTTCATGCAGTGTTTTGCGGGTAATGGAATCCGTGGCTTCGCGTATAGACGAGGAGTTGTCTTGCAAAATAATAAAGGCGGGTTTTTCATAAAGGTTGGAAATCTGCTTCACGATAGGGCCCAATAACAAAAACGCAAGAAAAAAAGCCAGGACCAGGCGGAAAGAAAAAAGCAGCCTGTTCATCCCCCGGCTCCAGGGATGCTTGTTTTTTAGATATTGAATAGCTGCATAGGCGAATGCAACGAGAACGCATACAATCAGAAATTCGGGCGCTGATTCAAAAATGATTCGTTGCATTTTATTCTATTTGCCTCATATTTTAATTTCCCACCCTACCTTGTCTGCTAATAATTTGCCTGTTGCCGCCTTTACTACTCAGTTGGCTTTGGGCGAACCTACCTCCCCCTCAGTCACCGGTCTCCGGGAGGCTTCGAGGTACAGTTTCAATTAATTCACTTTTCAAGCGCCGAAGTAAACTTAAACTAACGCTGATTGCAGCCTTTATCACGGGTAAGTTGGCTAATGGCAGACCAAGTGTCAATATCCCCCAGTGCTAATAACAGCAGTTTTAACCCTGCATCTTCTTTTTTTCCTCAATACCCATACTTTCCCTTCCACAAGCTCCTTAGATATTTCCTTAACTCCTCTTCACGGTTATTATTTCCCGGCTCATAGAATTTTGTTCCTTTTATTTCTTCTGGCAAGAACTCAGCTGCAACAAAATTGCCCTCATACCTATGCGCATACTTATAATCTTTTCCGTATCCAAGATTCTTCATCAATTTGGTGGGTGCATTTCTGACCGCCAACGGCACCGGAAGGTCTCCGGATTCA
>JAYSOP010000009.1:0-6557 GCA_043722905.1 Chryseolinea sp. | reverse complement strand
ATCATTTACCCACAATAGAATCAACAAGCTGCAGGTGATGCCGATAGAGAGCCCCGCAATGTTGATGAACGAATAGGTGGCGTTCTTTCGCAGGTTACGCAGGGTAATAACAATGACGTTTTTTAACATAGACAGGATTATAATGCAATACCGGGAAATCTACAAAAGGTTTCATGATTCCGTAGAAATAATCAGGCGGCTAATGATTGCTTTACAGACTATAGAAAAGGCAAATAGTTGCCTGACTCCCGTGTGATTTTTTTTAAATAAGCAGTAGATTTGGTAAGACAAGACGAAAAAAAACATTGGATAACAAAATCCTGAATTCATTGCTAACAGAACATAGGCCGGGATACAGTCTGGAGCAGCCCTTTTATACTTCCAGTGATATTTTTGATCTTGAAAGGGAGTTCATTTGGAAAAAATTCTGGCTATTCGCAGGGGCCACTTCGGAAATCCCTAAAGCCGGTGACTTTTTTACCTATGCCGTGGGTAAAGATTCCGTTATCATCATTCGGGGGGACAAAGGCGAAGTATATGGTCATTATAACACCTGCCGCCACCGCGGATCTTTGATTTGTCTGTCAGAAAGCGGGAACTCTCCCAAATTGATGTGTCCTTACCATCAATGGGTATACGATAAAAACGGTTCACTTTTGAAAGCGCGGCTCATGCCAGAAGAGTTTGATAAAACTTCTTTTGGATTACATCCTGTTCATGTTCAGGTCGCAAACGGATTTGTTTTTATTTCCCTTGCTGAGCAGCCACCCGACTTTGCAAAGGTTATCAGCGATTATAGTCCCCTGCTGAAACCCTATCATATCGACCATGCGAAAGTAGCCTATAAAAAACGCTATGAACTGCGCACAAACTGGAAACTGATTGCGGAAAATTTCAGGGAATGTTACCATTGCGGGCCTGCCCACCCGGAATATTGCAGTGCCGTAATTGGTGCCAATCTAAGGGAGTCTTCCGAAAGTGTACTTGCTGAAAGAATGATTGAATGGCAGCAAAAAGGACTTGCGGTGAATAATATCGATTTTCAAAATGACTCGTTTCATTTTGCAGTTCGCTATCCTTTGCGACCAGGGGTAAAAAGCTATACATTGGATGGGAAACCTGCTGCCATACCCATGGGAGATCACAAGGATTTTGATGCAGGCGTTTTGGGCCTTGTAGTGTACCCAAACTTCTGGATGGATGCCGTCAGTGACTATATGTGGACTATGCGCCTTAGCCCCCTCAGCCCTTCCTGTACAGTCGTTGATCTCACATGGCTTGTAGATAAAGATGCTGTTGAGAATGTCGATTATACAACTGACAGACTTACTGAATTCTGGAAGATAACCGGTGAACAGGACTGGAAACTCTGTGAAAATAATTTTAAAGGCATAGAATCAAGCCATTACCAACCTGGTCCATATGCGCCCGCTGAATCGGAGGTGGACGGATTTGTTCGATGGTACTTCGAGCGCCTTCGGCAAGGTTATATTTAATGCCAGGTAAGTTTCTTAGCTCCTAAAACAAACCACATGCTGAAACCTACGATGGCAACAATCCCGGAATTTAATAAGAATATTTCCGACACCGGTAACCTGGCTTCATACAAATAACCCGTCCAGAAGTTACCTGCGATAGCCCCCACCCCAAAATAAGAAGCATATAATAAAGACTGTCCGGTGGCCCTCCATTTTTCATTGACGAGTTTGTTCACACTTTCAACACAAACCACCCAAAACAAAGACCATGATATTCCATGCAAAATTTCAATAAGGATAGCTGCCTGAGGGTCTTTGATAATGCTGTAAAGAAACAACCTCAATGCGGTGGCGAATACAGTAACCAGTAGAGTCGTCCTTATTCCCAGTCGAAGAATGATCCTTGCGGAGAAGTAAAAAAAGGGAAGTTCACACAATCCCTGAAAAGAAATCCCGAATCCTACCAGGGATGCCGAAGCTCCGTTCTCTTTCATGTAAATAGAATAAAAATTCCATATTGTGGTAGCCCCTGCTGAAATTAGAAATACTGAAATCAGGAGAAAAATTAATTTTCTGTTTCCAAAAACTGAAATCACGTTTTTGAAGGAGAAGGTCTCTGTACGCTTGATACTATTGTGATCCTCTGATAGAAAAAAGGAGAAGACAAATGCCAGGAATAAACTGATTGCAGAAAAAGCAAAAATAATGGTGGTATTGACAACGTCTATAGAATGACCAACTAAAATTCCTGTAAAAGCCCATCCTGCCGCCCCTGCAATGCGCAATGATCCATAAGAAAAGTCCGGATCGCGTTTTGACAGGCCAAGCGAAAGGCAATCCAACAACGGTTGAAGGGTGTTGTAAAACACGGACATCACCATTGTGACAAAAAGTAAATAAAAAAATCCGCCGTTAAAAAGATAACCTACGTAAGCCAGACCCGCTAGTAACGTAGAAATCATGAGGCACTTTTTATAACCCACCTTATCGGCCACCAATCCATAAAATGGTTGCACCAAAAACATCATGCAGGGCGTTACGCTTAAAATAATTCCGATCTGAATTCCGGAAAGGCCTTTATCTTTCAGGTAGTCGGCAAAAATTGGCAGCCAGGAGGCAGTACAACAAAAGACCAGAAAGTAAAGTATCCGCAGTCTGTTTGCCTCACTCAATTTCATTCCCTCTAAGTGATTAGTTTCTCTTGATCAAAGATGCCGCGTCTTCATCCAGCAATACCATTCCGAGAGGATGAGTTCTGATGATGCTTGCTGGCATTTCGGTACTTATTGGATTCTTCATTGCTTTCCGGATGACTTCTGCCTTTTTCGTACCGCTGGCCATGAGAATAACTTTGCGGCTATTCATCAGATGTTGTAATCCTAGAGTAATGCCAAATTCAATTTTGGTGGGCTGATGGAAATACTTTTGACCCACTGCCTGTGTGGTTGCGTCCAGTTGTATAACGTGGGAATATAGATCCATTTTAACGCCAGGTTCATTAAAACCAATATGACCATTCATCCCTACCCCTACCACCATTAAATCAATACCCCCTACTCTATCCGTGATTACCGCATCCATCTTAATACATTCCTGTTGGATATTTTCTGACCGGCTATGAAACAAATGAATCTGATCAGGAGAAATGTGTAGGGGTTCAAACAAATGATGCTTTAAAAAGAAATGACAACTCCCCTCATTGGTTGGCGGGATCCCAACCCATTCATCCAGACCAATAAAAATACATTTAGAAAAATCTATTTTTTCATCATGTGCCTTTCGCGCCAACAACGCATAGGTCAACCGTGGCGTATCACCTGCTGCGAGACACAGTACAGCGCTGGGTTTACGCTTTACCAGCGCAATAATTTCATCAGCAACATGCAGAGATAACGTCTCATAATCTTTATAGATTTCCAAGTACATGCATCCCAATGGGTTAGGCTAAATCGTTATCCAAACTATTTTTGTAAGCAGAAAGAAAGCTGGCGACATCTTGTAGTTGCGGGCTGGTTCCCGTTTCAACGTAATACGCCGAAACGGCATTGGCCAGTATCAGGGAAGATTTCATATCAAGATTCAGGAGTCGTGCGGCCGAAAATCCGGCATTGAAATGATCGCCCGCTCCCGTTGATAATTTTGGATGCTCAACAAAAAATGTATCACAGGAAAATCGACCTTCATGATTGATGGCGATAGCTTGCCTGGGCGAATGCAACAAGAGTATTTCCACGCCTGATTTCTCAAAAATCTGCATTCCCATTTCAGAAATATTGTCAGTAGCCTTTTCATCCAATAGCATTTCAAAGATACTGCGCGTTTCATTTTTGTTCAGACTGAGCGTAACTTTTGCGTATTCGGAAATCGCTTTCAGTAGCGTGAGCGCTTCGACAATAGATTCCCTGCTCCTTTTGGAAAAATCGGATAAATCAAATAATGCCGTTTGTTCCTTTTTCTTTGTACGGTAATGGGGAAACACGTCTTTCAAAAGACCTTTCCAGATATCACTGGATACATCGATTTCGCTCCAGTTCACAATACACAAAAGGTCACTCGATTCATACAGGTCAATGAGTGTATCGATACCAAAGATCTTTTTAATTTTTTCCCACCCGAATGAATTGAGCTCACCCATCCGGGCAAACATGATCTTGCCATCATTAAATTCATAAGCTGTGCAATCTCCCGGGCTTGCAAAACTATATAATTGACAATTCGAAGAAATATTATTGAAAATTTTGTGTATCTGCGGGAAACCTAGTGCACCAATGCAATTCACGTGAATACCAAAAATGCCCAGGGAATTTGCCATGATAGGCATGTTTCCGCCTAGCTTCACATCTCGTTCTTCAAGCTCCAAACCAAAACTTGACCCGCCTTTTTCAACAATATAAGATCCAAATTCTGTTGTTGTTTCAAAAAATATGGGTGGCGCACCTGGCTGTTTGTTTCTGATGACCTTGACAATGGTATCAACAAATCCATCAAAGCCAGCAGTAATTTTTTTTGTATGGAGAATGTCGCCCTTTGTCAGTATAATATTGGCAAGAGCTTTTACCTCTTTGGTAGTGGGCTTATTAGAACCTTCAGGAATTTGGTTATAGGTTTCCTCTGATGATGCAGGTGATTTAGCTCCCATGAAGAATAACTTTACGTCAATCTATCAATAACAAAAGATTAAATGCTAAAACAAACGGAGAAATCCAGCCAGGCTGGGAAATAATTTGCTCTACAACGCAAGGTTTCTTTCACCTGCCAGCCGGTATACTTTTCCGTCCTGTTTGCTAAATAAATATATATTGCCAATCTCATCCCGGCCAATGCGAAGGTCCACCCGTGCATTTCTGCAAAGATCTGCAAGAGTGGTCAACTTCCCCTGATAAGAAATCTTCCACTCTTTGATGACTGATTGCCTTCCGGGTTTCACTGTTGTCAAGTCAATAAAAAATAATCGGCCATTATTCATATCGGCAAATACATACTTTCCTTTCAGGCCATTTACAGCGGTGCCAGAATATTCAAATCCGCCTGTTATGGCAAGACCCTCATCATGATCGTATTGAGCGACGGGGTAAGTAATATTGAACATGGAATCATCCCCGGGAAGGGCGTAAACTTTTTTAATATCACCCATCGGATCAAGCTGAAAAGTTCCTTCCCTGACAGGCCATCCATAATCATTACCCGGCATGATGAGATTAACCGATTCAATATTTGCCTGTCCGATGTTGGTAGCCAGCATCTGGCCTGCCTTACTCCAGGTTATTCGGTGAGGGTTTCTAAAACCGTATGCATAGATTTCTGTTACCGTCTGACTATTAGAGTTCTTTACAAATGGATTTATGTTGGGGATACCGTACTGGCTATTGGCACTGCTTTTACCACTAGGGTCTATCCTGAAAATACTACCCCATGCTTTGTCGACACTATGGCAAAGAAAGGGATATCCTGCTTCAACAGAAGCACCATCACCAATCCCAATATACAGCAGTCCGTAATCATCGTCGCCCGGCCTTGCGTTAGGATTGAAGGTTATCTCCTGAACTCCGTGCATTCCGGTTACCATATTAATCCGGAACACCTCACGATTTTTCCCCTTAAACGGCGAGGATGCCGGCTGCTCGGTTTTCCATTCGGAGATCACCCATTGCACGGTAACGGGAATAGAATCAGCGTAATGAAAATCAGCTTTTGCTGCGCCGGGGGATTCCGTATGAGTTGTATACAAAAGTCCGTTTTTTAGAAAATCCGGGTGAAAGGCAAAACTTCCAAAGCCTGTTGCCAATCCGGGTTCATTAATAAATTTTGGTTTTAACCCGGCCATATCAAGATAAACACTCGGTTTATTATTTCGCAATTCATAAAGTTTGCCACGAAGATCCACGATGAATAATCGTTTCGATTGTGGAATAAAATCCAGCTTTGCCACCCGGGTTAACGGTTGCTTATCACTGCTACGAGGTATTGCCGACACCAGATCGATCTCTGCCACCACATCGGAAAGTGCTATCGACTGGGGTATCGGGTTTGTGATTACGGGAAGCCTGATTTCGGATGAAACTGTTTCAGGAGCGCTTTGGGTGCGTAAATATGCGACAATAGCGCTAAGCTCCGCATCGGAATAATGGGCGAACGAGGGCATTAACGTTTTATAATGAGCCAATAATTCTTTACTTCGTTCATCCCCTGATTCAACGAGCGCTTTCGGGTTTTTGATGAAGCCTTTAATCCAGTCGGAGGAAACAAGTTTTGTTATTCCGCCTAGCTGTGGTCCGATTCCATCCTGGCGAAAATTATGACAGGAACTGCAATTCTGTAAAAAGGAAGCCTTCCCTGCGGCTATGCTAGCTGAATCGTTAGGAATTGAATCTTGATCCCCTGATGTATTCGAATTGCACCCACCTAAAAAAGCAACAAAAATTACTGCCCAAAAAACTGTGAATATTTTGAGAATTCTATTTTTCATTTGGAAAGAGGAAGGAATCAATACACAGGTTAGTATGCTGTCACCAAGATACTGTTTTTACCTAAAATGGTATGACTTTTATCCCTGATTGAACTTGTAAACGCCTTAAGAAT
>JAYSOP010000008.1:0-4952 GCA_043722905.1 Chryseolinea sp. | reverse complement strand
GTATCAACAGTGACATTTCCTTCTTGCTTTTGCCCCCATGCAGTAAACGTTATTAAGACAACCCAAATAGTTAGACAAGCTATTCTAATCTTCATAATTAATAAACTTAAATTCCTATCATTCGATTTTTCACCGCAATTTTTCTTTTAGCCAGTGTTATCAAAGGGTGGCAATGGTTCTATGCATTATCTGTTAACGGCTAGAGTGGCTGCAAAGTATAAGGAAAGATACAATCTTGAAAAAGGAACACGAATCCTGTATTTAAGTATCTCGCTAGGCTAGTGATTTCTCTCTAAGTCAAAGTATGCCAATCCAATATGGCCTTGAATGGGATTTCACCTGAAGCCAGGCAAAGTTTGTATCCGACCCTGAATGCCGTGTACTCACTAAGATATTATTACGTGGATAAGCCAAACTTTACCCTGAAGGGGTACAATTTGAATAACCCCGGGTTTCAACCCGGGGATAAGTGATACACTTGCCCCCTGCGCCACAGGAAAAATCAATCGAGCTTACCCTATTTGGCGCAACGCCCTCTGAATCATAATCGGGGGATAAATCGACTGAAACTACGGATCGATAAAGGTTGCATGGGTATTCTTTTTCAACATGCCACACCTACACGAACAATTATCGCAAAGACTGCCGTCCTCAAAACCATAAAAAATAATGTCCTGCAATTTTATATCGCAAGACATTAAAAACTCTTGAAATAATTAAAGTCTTACCCCGGTCCCGGCGTAGCGTATCCGGGATTCTGTGTCAAATTAGGATTCAGCCTCAGGTCAGTTTGCGGTATAGGCCACAGATAGTCATCGTCATCACAATTTTGTCGGATTTCTGGAATGGCGGTGTCACATAAAATCCGCTTGCGGATCAGATCATACCAGCGATCATATTCAAAACACAATTCGAGATTCCTTTGTTGAATAACGGCTGCATCAAATGCGGCTTGCGACATCCCAATTGTTAAACGTGGATCCAACGGATTGGCTATGTTATTATTTGCCCGGTCGATTATTTTGTTGGCAGCATTAATCGCCGCCTGCGTGGGTCCACCATTCACCATATTCTCAGCCTCCGCAAAAAGCAATAATACATCGGCAAACCTCAGGATAGGGATGTTCTGAACAGATCGATACCGTTCCTGATTGTCGCGTGAGTCATACAGAAATTTTTTCACATAGGGAGTAGTACCATACCATTCGGTGTATGGAGTTCCGTCCCAATCTTCAAGTAACAAATAGGCGTCCTTACGAGGTTCAGCAGGATAATTTTCTCCCCAGATCTTATCGGATTTAAAATCCCCCCATCCGTCAGCCATTGTGCCTGGCAGCCAAATTTGTGGCGGCGTCGAATTATCATCTTCCGAAGCATTAAAACTCCACATAATCTCAGGGCCATAACTATTGGAAAGGGCGAAAACTTCATTGATATCCGGCACTAGTGAGTAAGTACCATCATCCATTACATCTGCAGCCATATCCCGGGCTTTCGCATAATTTGAAGTATTGTTCATCGGCGAGGTCGCCATTGTGATATATACTTTAGCTAACAATGTCTTTGCGGCACCTTTTGCAGGGCGGCCGCGCTGGTCGCCATCCCATGAATCGGGTAGGTTTTGCACGGCAAAGAGCAGGTCTTGTTCGATTAAAGCATATACTTCCGCAATAGGATTTCGGATAATCTTATCCGTCTCCACGTTCGTATTTTCCGTGATTAGGGGAATATCGCCAAACAATCTGACCAAACTGAAATAGTTATACGCCCGGATAAATTTGGCCTGGGCCATTAATGCATCTTTCTCTTCCTGCGTGGCCGAAGTTCCTAGTTTATCGATGCTCAAAGCCTTTATCGCAGGATTAAGATCGGCGATGGCACGGTAATGAGCACCCCACAAATCACTACCCTGATCGTCAGAAAAAACCAGTTCACCACCATACATCTGATCATCGCTCTCGAAATTCCAATGGCCATAGGAGTAAGCGCTCCATTCGCCATACAGCCTGGCCATTGCGCTGGCAAAAGCGGACTCTATTTGGCCCGGAGAATTATAATAATATGCGGGGCCGGTAAAGTCCTTCGGTGTTTCTTCCAGGTCAACGCATCCGATATTGATCAGGAGTAACACTCCGAACATCAAAACCAGATTTTTTATTTTAACAACTATATTTTTCATTGATATCGTATTTTAATATAAATCAGAAGGTTAATTCCACACCAAATGTATAAGTCCTTGCAGGAGGATAGACGCTGAGATCGACTCCTATCGTAGCATCGCTATAGGTGAACGCAGCCACTTCAGGATCATAGCCCGTATATTTCGTGATAGTGAAAATATTCGTCCCACTCATAAATAATCTTACTTTTTGGAATCCGATAGACCCGAGGTTTGAAGGATTTAAGGTATAAGCCAGCGTAGCAGTTTTCAACCGGATAAAAGAAGCATCTTCCACCCACTGTGATGTCGCACCACTGTTGTTGCCAAAAGAAATTTTATTCGTCAGATTCTGGTCTTCCCTGTACTTTCCATCAATCATTCCCGGAACATTGGTATCCTGGTTTTCAGGTGTCCAGGCATCCAGGAGCACAGGACTGGTACCTTCCCAGAAGGAATCCCTGCGTATCCTCATGGTATTAAACAAGTCAACCCCCTCGTATCCCATCATCAGAAATGATAAATCAAAGCCCTTGTAAGAAAACTGGTTGGTCCATCCCCAATTGAACTTAGGGTATCCATTTCCGATGGTGGTTCTATCGTTATTATTGATAAGTCCGTCCTTATTCAAATCCAGATAACGGGGATCACCAGGAAGCTGTCCGTAACTCCGCGCCTCTTCTTCCTGAGCAGTGCCCCAGATTCCCAAAAATTTCCAACCACGCATCAACCCGAATGATTCCCCGACTTGAAGGAACATAAAGTCATTTCCCAGGCTATATCCACCCGTCGAGGGCCGGTAACCAATTCTATCATCAGGTCCGAGGTCCAGCACTTTATTTCTGTTTCTGGTAAAGTTTACAGAAGTGCTCCAACGGAAGTCACCCACAATTGGATCACCGCTAATTAACATTTCAAAACCTTTGTTTTCAATTGAACCAATATTGTCTAGAATGCTGCTTACGCCAACATAACCAGGTAATTCCCTGGGCATCAGCAAATCATTGGTCACTTTTTTATACCAGTCGATAGTTGACGTTAATCTTCCATTAAGGATCGAAAAATCTACACCGATGTTGGTCTGGGCGGTCGATTCCCATTTTAAGTTCGGATTAGCCAACCCGCCAAGTCCATAACCAATGTCGGTGGTAGTCCCTCCGTTGTAAGGATAGTTATTTTGATACTGGTTAGAGGACAATCTGGCGAGGGACTGATAAGGATTAATACCCTGGTTGCCTGTTAAGCCATGACTTGCCCTTATTTTTAACTCTGAGAATATATCAGAATCCTTCAGGAAATCTTCCTCCGATATCCTCCATGCCACTGAAGCCGAAGGAAAATATCCCCATTTATTGGCATCTCCGAACACAGAAGAAGCATCAGCCCTGTAGGTGACGGTAGCCATATATTTTTCAGCTAGCACATAATTGATGCGGCCCATGTATGATAATAGCGACCTATCGTTATGGAAAGAACTTACGGCCACAGTTTTTGCGCCGCTTAAATTATCAAAACCTAATTGATCCACAAGAAATCCCTTTCCTTCAATATTGCTTCCGATTGACTTTTCAAAAATTTGTTCGACAACGCCTGTAAAGGTCAGGTGATGAGTGTTATTGAAAGTGTTATCGTAAGTGAGGATATTTGAATTCTGATACCGCTCATTCTTAGACTCATTCACATGCCCAAAGCCATTGTTCTGAAGTCCAGCCAAAGTTTTACTATTATAATAATCCCGGAAATAAGCATTGGTAAACAAAGCACCACCGGTTACTCTAAAACTCAGACCTTTCAGAATTTTGAAGTTTAAAAACATATTGGCATTATTCCGGAAGGTAGGATTATCAATAATCGGTTCCACAGCCGAAGCCAGCGGGTTCCACGTGTCATTGGCCGCATAGCCTGAACGATGTACCCAGTATTTTCGTTCTTGCCCGGGCACAAAGATTGATTCATCATACACCGGTTCTGTCGGCGCCCAGCGAGGCGCATTATTCACCACCTGCGATACAAAAGCGACTTCTTCCTTAAATGAAGGTGACTTGTACGTCTCCTTTGTAAAGGCATAGTTCAGTCCAAAATCCACCCAGTCGGTTATGTCCGCTGCAAAGTTCGCCCTCAGCGACGCACGTGAGTAAGCTGAATTAATTAATATACCCTTGTGATCAAGATAATTGCCGGAAACGAGATACTTAAGTTTATCAGTTGCTCCGCTGATGGCCAACTGATAATTCTGCATGACACCTGTTTCATATACCACATCTTGCCAATCGGTGCCACCGTTTTTTTCAAAATCGGCAACTTCCGCATCAGTAAACTGTGGGGTTGGCGTATTTCCATCTCCAGTTTCAGTCATTCTGTATTTATTCAGGGTCTTGGCAAAAGTGGCGGCGTCCATTACGGGAAGCTTGCGGGCCAGCTGCTGGAAACCGATATTGTATCCAGCGTCTATAACCGGTTTGCCGAGTTTACCCAATTTTGTTGTGATCAGGATAACGCCATTCGCGCCGCGCGAACCGTAGATCGCGGTGGCTGAAGCATCTTTGAGGATCTCCATGGAGGCAATATCGTTTGGATTCAAAGAGTTTAAACTTCCCCCTTGTAATCCGTCAATTACTACCAGTGGCTCGTTACCTCCATTTATAGAGTTGAGTCCGCGAATACGAATCATTGTATTTCCTCCTGGCGATCCGTCGGTATTAAGAACATACACACCGGATGCGCGACCCTGTAAAGCCTGATCAACCCTTGCCAATGGGAACTTGCTGATTTCACCTACCGGGATGGAGGTGAT
>JAYSOP010000007.1:0-3239 GCA_043722905.1 Chryseolinea sp. | reverse complement strand
AAAGCATCGTTGTAATAAATTTCTCTCCAGGCAACATCGGCTTTTCCGTTGTTGTCGATATCGGTTTCGTTACCATCATCATCCGTAAAAACAAGCGTAAAAGTTACCCCCAGAATATACTTGCTACCATTTGGAGCAATGGCATTAAAGAATCCGGCGGGTACCCATCCTGCATGTACGACATCCGCGACGTAATTGAAACTTCCGGGAAATCCCAAAAGTGCAGCGATAAAGCCTGTCGGTAACGCTGCATCAAACGGTCGCAGGAACATGCCAAGTTGAGAGCATGTTACACCATCCCATGTATTCATGGCCCGGGTAATCGCAGCCGTTGATTTATCCACTACAATGTCTGTGGACGGCCTGTTATTATCAATGTAATAGGATACATTGTCAGTCTCATCTAAACTAAAGCCCGGTACAAAGTCCGCACCCAATTGTTTGTTTCCGAAGTCGTCGAAATACACTGTCCTTCCCACTTGGTCTGACTCACCTGAAGTAATGTATTCCGCAGTATGAATTTTTAACTTGTAGTCGCTTGCCCGACCATTTGCTGCCCTGCCTCCGGGAGCCACGGGGAAATCCATAAAAACGGGCGAAGCATCTAATGCTTGCGCGGTTTGAACCTCGGCTTGCTCGCAGGAAAAGGCGCTGAGTAATAGCGCAGATGCCCCAATTGATTTGAAGAGTTTGATCATGATTGTAGTAGTTGGTTGATGGTTATTTATTCGTCCCAAGCAAGCTACTGGAGTATTGAAATAAAAAAAAGTTTAATCAATTTTTTTGTTTGCCTGGTAAAATGGCAGGTGATTGGGAGCCTTTATTTTAAATAATTGGAAGAAACAGGTGAGTTACTTTTGAGAGTCGCCACCAGGAACGAACAATCTTAGCATTATTTTAGTCTGTGTAAGAAGCTTTGCCGACTTATCGTCGCCATAAAACTTCTGAGGATACGATAATTTACATTTTCCTTTCGTAGGGTTGTTGAATAATGACCCTTTATTGGTCTATGAATGCTTTTGATTTGAGCCAATTTCGCAAACTGACCATCCATTTCTCTTCTGTTGTAGGGTTATCCATACCAAAGCCGTGTCCACCCCTTTCATAGATGTGCAATTCGGAGAAGACGTGATGCTTTAAAAGACTTTCATAAAACGCAATACTATTGGCAGGCAAAACGCCGGCATCATCAGAAGCGTGAATGATAAACGATGGAGGCGTCTCCGGCGTTACCTGCAACTCATTGGAATAGGCTATGATCTTTTCACGCGATGGTGATTTGCCCAGAAGATTATCCCTGGATCCTATATGACCTATGCTATCGTTAAAACTTATGACGGGGTAACCCAGTACTAAAAAATCAGGACGAAGGTTTATGTTTTGACCATTTGCAATCACAGGCTTGTCAAACTGCGTGGCTGCCGTTGCTGCGAGGTGCCCACCAGCGGAGAAACCCATGACACCAATTTTATTGGGATCAAGATCCCATTTTACTGCATTTTCCCGGACGATCCTGATGGCTTGCTGCGCGTCCTGCAGCGGGCCGATCTCTTTATTAATCATTGTTTTATCATCGGGGATCCGGTATTTCAGTACAAATGCGGCAATTCCCCACTCATTTAATTTCCGGGCCACGTCCGTGCCTTCGTGTTTCATTGCATTGACCTGGTACCCCCCTCCAGGGAAAATGATCACTGCAGTTTTTGATGAAGCGATCTTATTTGGTAAAAATACGGTGAGAGTCGGTATAGAAATATGGCTGATAATTTGCATGCCATTGCTCTGCATCTCACTTTTTTCCGTATTAGCAGAAGGTTTACTATTGGGAATTTCATTGGCATAAAGCGGTATAGCTTGCTGACCGATCGCTGAGTCATTCATGAAAATGGTGATCAAAAATAAAACGAAATATTTCATTTTGTAATTTGGAAAATTAATAGCGTAAAAAGTATCGTAAAAAAAAAATTTCCTTTCTTTTCTATTCGTTGAGACTTTTAAACTTATTTCACCTGAAACACTGCTCGCGTTCCATTCATGAAGCCTAGGGTAGAAAAATAAGAAGGATGCCATGGTACAGATGAATACCAGGCATCCTTCGAGAATGTTACCATGATCCGTTAGTCTTCAGGCTCCAGGCTGGCTGCATAATTAATGCCGTTTTCAGCAATGTACGTTAACATTTCGTCGGCTTGTTTTTCTTCCAGCAATGTTTTTTCCAGGAGGCCTGAAACCTCCGTATAACCAAGGGTCCGTGAAAGGGTAGCTAACCCACCGTAGGTGGCGATTTCATAGTGTTCAACTTTCTGCGCAGCGAAAATAAGCCCGACGTCTCTTTGAGCGCTTCCTTTATCTGTATCATCAATGATATCTTCCCCCTCATCCACAATACCTGATATAGCTTTGCATTTTTTCTCCTTAGCCGGCTCACCGATTAACTCAAAAATCTGCTCCAGCCGTTCTACATGCTTTTTCGTTTCCTTGAAATGATCATTAAATGATTCTTTCAACCGAATGGTGGTGGCTGCTTCCTTCATCTCCGGAAGTTTCTTAACCAGTTTCTTTTCAGCCCAATAAATATCCTGAAGTTCTTCAACAAAAAACTCCTTTAATTTTGAATGTGCCGCTGTATTGCCGGCTACTGTTATTATTTCTGTTGCCATAATATTATTATTTTTTGATAAACTATTGAACATAAAAATTGTACCGCATGGCCTAAGCAGCCTTATGTTTTTTATAGATATTTAATACCGGCCTTGCGAATGTCAGTCAATGGATCGGGTTTTCAGTATCGGTAGCTGCTGCAACGGGTGCACCCATACGCCTCTTGCCCATCATCAGCAGTAGCCAGGAAATGGTACAAGTGATTGCCATGAGGGCAATAATTGGAATGGTATCCTGAGCATTGAAAAGCGCTACACCACTTGACGCCAGCGCGGCGATGCCGATTTGCGTACAGCCCAACAGTGCAGCGGCGCTGCCAACGTTTCGCGTGAATGGCGCAAGTGCAAGCGCGTTGGCGTTTGGATTGCAGATACCCAGACAGGATAAAATAATGAAGAACATGCCAATCGAGGCATACAGCCCGAACAAACCGCTCCATGCGCCAGCAAGAAAAAGTAAGCTTGCCATGGTCTGACAAATCAACGCGGTACGGAATATTTTTTCACTACTGTAAATACGCGTTAAGAAAATATTTAACTGACTACACCCGATAAAGCCGACTGATAGCAGCGCAAATA
>JAYSOP010000006.1:0-5473 GCA_043722905.1 Chryseolinea sp. | reverse complement strand
GAATTCGCCAACGAAGTACGCAAAAACGGATGGCCTGAAAAACTGGAGGTTGGATTGATCGGTTCCTGTACCAATTCTTCCTATGAGGATATTACGCGGTCGGCTTCTTTGGCCAAGCAGGCAGTGGATAAAAACCTAAAGGCCCGTGCTGAATTCACTGTCACCCCGGGTTCCGAACTCGTGCGTTATACTGTACAACGGGATGGATATCTGGGAATCTTTGAGAAAATGGGAGGTGTTGTTTTAGCGAACGCTTGCGGTCCTTGTATCGGACAATGGGCTCGGCATACCAATGATCCCGAAAGAAAAAACTCCATCATTACTTCCTTTAACAGAAATTTCGCCAAACGGAATGATGGCAATCCGAACACACATGCTTTTGTAGCTTCTCCGGAAATTACCACTGCGTTTGCGATAGCGGGTAACCTAACCTTTAATCCTTTAACCGACACGCTCATTAACGACGCAGGGGAAGCGGTAAAACTGGATGAGCCATCAGGAGATATGTTCCCGCCCAGGGGCTTTGATGTTGAGGATGCAGGTTTTATTGCTCCCGCAGAAGACGGCACAAGAGTGAACGTGAAAATAGATCCTCAGTCAAAACGACTGCAAGCCTTAAGTCCATTCCCGGCATGGGATGGTAAAAATCTGACGGGCATGAAAGTGCTGATAAAAGCAAAAGGAAAGTGTACAACGGATCATATTTCGATGGCAGGTCCCTGGCTACGGTTTAGGGGACACCTCGACAACATTGCCAACAATACCTTAACGGGAGCGTTAAATTATTTTAACGAGAAAACAGACAATGTAAAAAATCAGTTAACCGGAGAATATGGTCCGGTACCTGCCACCCAACGCGCCTATAAGGCCGCGGGCATCCCAACCATTGTTGTAGGGGACCACAATTACGGAGAAGGATCTTCGCGCGAGCATGCCGCTATGCAACCACGACACCTGGGCATTCGTGCGATCCTGGTAAAATCATTTGCCCGTATCCATGAGACAAATTTAAAAAAGCAGGGAATGTTGGGGATCACCTTTTCAATTGAATCGGATTATGATTTGATTCAGGAGGATGATGCGATTGATATCATTGATCTTACTGCCTTTTCGCCGGAACGCCAGCTTACCTTGGTGCTGAATCATAAGGATGGCACGAAAAATACCATAAAAGTAAACCATACTTATAACGCGGGACAGATCCTTTGGTTTAAAGCCGGATCTGCGTTAAATCTTATGGCCAGGCAGATCGCGGCCACAGAAGGATTTATACAACCTATGAAGAACATGAAGCCGGAAAGGATGGCCAGCAAAGTCTCCAAAAAGAAGGCCAGTAAGCGTGCGGCTAAAAAACTGACAACCAAAACGCTCGCGAAACAGGCCCTTAAACAAACGAAACCTGCTAAAAAATCCGGCAAGGGATTGGTCAAAAAAGCGGTGAACAAAATCGTTAAGCTGGTGAAGAGAGTGGTTGGAAAGAAAAAAACTGAGGCAAAGAAAAAAACAGTAGTCGCGAAAAGAACCATCGCTGTTAAGAAAAAGAAAAAATAATCGCCCGGCGGTCAAAACAATTCACATCCCATTCGCAAGATGGGATGTGCTGGCAAACCCGGTAATAGCACCAGTTGATGGACTTATTTGGTTCCAACGCAAATTATGGGAACTGAAATTGTGGTCAACGGAGTGGCTAAGGGTCATACCCTGTTTTCCCAGACGAAATAATGTCCTTCAGAATTACCCTGAACTCATTCAGCATCATTGCTGTCGCACCCCAGACAATTTCCTGTTCTACTTCAAAGTGAGGTGCCATCATCCGGTACTTACCTGCGGCGAGAATTTCCTTTTCTTTTACGGCATCCTCTGCGACAAGGTCGTCGATGCGGGCTTCAAATATTTTCGAAACTTCGTATGGATCGGGTTTGAACACAGGGCTTGATGCGGTGAAAGATACAATCGGGGTAACGATATAATTGCTGGGTATAACAAAAAAATCGCTCAGCTTGCCTAGCACCGTTAGCGTTTCCTTCGATATCCCTATCTCTTCTTCACCTTCCCGTAATGCGGTTTGAATGGCGTCTTCCCCGGGTTCCGCTTTTCCTCCTGGTAAACTTATCTGGCCCCCATGGGCACCGATGTATTCCGGGCGTTTGATGAGGGGGAACTTGATGTCGCCTTCGTCTTCGTATAATAAAATAAGCACAGCTCCGGGCCGGGGAGGATCTTTATGATGGAAACGAGGCCTGACGTCCCCTACGGATTTAGCCCGGAAGGTGTCATGGGCCTGATGACCCGGCAACGCCTGGGTAAGCCGATGTTTTAAGTGCTGGCATAATTTTGTGAATTCTATAGAATTGGTCATTGCTGATACATGTGAATGACGGCTCTGTGATTAAGGGTGCATAAAATTAGAAATAATTACGACCTGGAGATCGGGGTGAAAAATTCCGGGCATGTAATTCCGGACGCCACAACTTTAATTCAATATTTCCCAATCCTCGTTCAGGCCGGGTATGGCACTGTGAGCGGTCAAATCAAACTGGCAGGGTACTACGGACACATAGTTATTGGCGATAGCCCATTCATCGTTGTCTTCGCCTTTGTCGAAGTTGACAAAGTTACCCACCATCCAGAAATATCTTCTTCCATTGGGATCGAAACGTTGATCAAAATCCTCTACCCACTTCGCATTTGCCTGGCGGCAGATGCGAATCCCTTTGATAGGATCCTTTCTTTTCGGTGGGAAGTTCACATTTAACGCTACCCCTTTGGGCAAACCTTTCTCTAAAACCTGAAGCGTAATCCGCCTGATGTATTCTTCTGTATGCGAAAAATCCGCCTTATGCGAAAAATCAGAAAGTGAAAAGCCAATGGCAGGTGTGCCTTCTATCGCGCCTTCAATGGCCGCAGACATTGTACCTGAATACAGTACACTGATGGAAGTATTGCTCCCATGGTTAACACCGCTCACCACCACATCGGGTTGGCGCTGTCCCCTTAATACAAAATGTCTGGCAATTTTTACGCAATCCGCCGGAGTACCGGAACATTCGTAGGCTTTTACATCCTCGAAAATAAAATTTTCTTCGAGACGCAACGATTCGCCTACCGTAATGGCGTGGCCCATGCCCGATTGCGGGCTGTCAGGGGCTACCACCAACACGTCACCCAATCCTCTCATAACATTTACCAGCGTTAAAATTCCTTTGGATGTTATGCCATCATCGTTTGAAACAAGAATAAGCGGTCTGCTCATGCGGAAATGTTAGGCGAAATGATTGAAAATTGATTTTTAAATGGCGGCAATTTACATTCTTCTCCGGTCTTTTATTATGTACCAAACAAGGTATTGTAATAGGCTACAATCCTGGCTACATCATATTTATCATCGAAGTCAAGCCGGTTGGCTCTAATGTATTTTTCTACTGAATTGACTTTGTTGCCCATCAGGTCGAGCAAATCATTTTTTTTCCCTCTGAAATCCTCAATGGTTCCATCCTCTTTCAAAAAAAAATAATAAAAGGTCTGAACCATTCTGGAGTAAGAGCCACCATAAAAGGAGCTGTTGTAAACTTTATATTCTAATAATTCACGGGATAACAAGGTCATCTTTCCCTCTTCCAGCAGTTCAAAAAAAGTTGACGCCTTGTAGCCAGTAGGATTGGTGTAAGGAAGGGCAAAAAAACGCCGGTACTTGTGAACGGTCTCGTCAAAAATCTCAAAAAACAAAACCTTTCGGGCACTGTATATTTCGGCTTTGCGATTAGAGACAACGTATTGAACAAGATCCTGGTTGAAATCATATTTGATATTGCCCTTCAAGGTATCACCCGAAGTGAGCACAACCTTTCCATCATGCCATAATTCAGAGGGCCAATCCCGCTGCGCAATAGTAACCCCGGTCAGCAGGATACCTATTCCTGCGAGTACGAATTTTTTAAAAGTCTGGCCGTTTAGCATAAGCATTAAACGATTCCTGTGATCATTTATTTTTTAAAATAGTGTGGCCCAGCTTGTCCCGCTTGGTCATCAGGTATTTTTCATTGTGTGGATTAGGGATAACTTCAATAGACACATTCTCCACAATTTCAAGACCGTATCCCATGAGACCAACCCGTTTTTTTGGATTATTGGTGATCAGTTTTATTTTTGTAACACCGAGATCCCGAAGAATCTGCGCACCCACTCCGTAGTCACGCTCGTCCATATCAAAGCCAAGTTGCAGGTTTGCCTCAACAGTATCCCAACCTTCTTCCTGTAGCTTATACGCCCTGAGTTTATTCAGCAAGCCAATACCTCTTCCCTCCTGCTTCATATACAGCACAACACCTTTACCTTCGCGGTCAACCAATTCCATGGCGTGATGCAATTGGGGTCCGCAATCACAACGGCAAGAACCAAAGATATCACCCGTGACGCAGGAAGAGTGAACGCGTACCAGTACAGGTTCATCTTTATGCCACGATCCTTTGACAAGCGCTAAATGTAATTCCTGTGAGTTCGTCTGCTCGAAGGCAATAAGTTTAAATTTCCCATGCTCTGTAGGCATATCGACCTCTACCTGGCGGTTGATAAGGGATTCCTTTTTGATCCGGTATTCGATCAGGTCTTTAATGGACACCAATTTCAGATTAAAGCGTTTTGCCACCTTAACCAAATCGGTTAATCGAGCCATCGATCCATCCTCATTCATAATTTCAACCAATACCCCGGCAGGTTTAAATCCGGCTAAACGGGCAAAATCGATGGCGGCCTCCGTGTGACCTGCCCTCCTTAAAACTCCTCCACGCTTGGCTTTCAGTGGAAAAATATGACCTGGTTTCCCTAACTCTGAAGGTTTAATTTCCGGGTCAATCAATGCGCGTATCGTTTTAAAACGATCATGCGCTGAGATACCCGTAGTGCAGCCGTGACCAATTAAATCAACCGAAACTGTAAAAGGCGTTTCAAACGCTGCCGTATTATTGCCTACCATTAATTCAAGGCCTAGTTCTTCGCAACGGTCTTCAATAAGGGGGGCACAGATTAACCCCCGGCCATGGGTAGCCATGAAGTTTACAATTTCTGGTGTAACACATTCCGCTGCGCATATAAAATCGCCTTCGTTTTCACGATCCTCATCATCGACCACGATAATCACCTTTCCGTTTTTGATGTCGTCGATAGCCTGCTCGATGGTGTCTAGTTTTATATTATTCATGGGATCTGCTTTCCTAACGAAATTGCAATTCATTTATCAAACAAAATTAATAGTAGTACTGGTTCATTCAATGGACTATTTGGAGATAACAATGCCTAAAATGGCCGCAATTTCCTTTTCCGCCCCTTTCAGTTGTTCATGAATGGTAAAATATCTTTCCAGATCCTCATCCTTTGCCTCCTTCATTTGCGCAAGATTATTCTCCATTAACTTTTGAATTAGTCTGAATTTTAAACGCAATACATTTGTGTACGCAACGTTTTGTATGATCTCTTT
>JAYSOP010000005.1:0-2100 GCA_043722905.1 Chryseolinea sp. | reverse complement strand
TACTAAGCGCAATTGCCGGAACATGGGTATACGGACTTTTGCGAGAAAAATTACCACACTGATCAGACCTTTAAAAAAGTACATTGCTGTAAAGACAATTTGTAACAAAATGAAAATAGGACGGTTTGAAGGTATTCCATTGGCACATTCAGCATACCTCAGTGAGGCAATCAATTCTTTCAATCGGTAACGGTTATGTCTACCCTTATATTTGAGGATACTCATTTAAGTATCTTCTATTATGAAGACAAAAATTACCTCTATCTCCGGTGGAATGGTTTCATCGAAAGTGAAAGGTTTCGTGCGTTGGCTGACGAAATAATCACGGCAGTGGAAAAAACAAAAACGGACCGTTTGCTTTCGGATAATACTAACTGGAAAAATATTTCACCTAATGATCAGGGCTGGGCGGCAAATCAATGGTTTCCCAGGGCCGAAGAAAAGGGAATAAAAAAGTTAGCCACAGTTTTAAGCAAAGATTACTTCAATCGCCTTGCAGAACGCGATATAGAAGATATGGCGGTATTGGATTGTATGCAAATAAAGAATTTTAATTCTGTCGGGCAGGCTTTAGAAAGGCTTATAAGGCCGTCTGTAAAGGCCATTTGCTGAGTAGCTGAATTATCCCTTACGATCCTTTCATTACTTCAAACTTTTAATGGACAAAGAAATTAACGGACAGGAGGAAATAATTAAATCTATAAAAAGGATTGTTCTGATTGTATCAGTGACCTTAGGATTAATAATGCTGGTCTCCTGTTTGCTTTTCCTGGATCCAAAAAAAACAACAAGCCCTGTTGTTATAACAGATAATCATAAAAATTTGAAAACCCTTCCACTGAGGGAAGCGGATCTATGGCATGCCCCAGACAGCACCTCAATTCCCAATGGCAAAGATGGCAGCCTTATTAGATATGGACGTGAACTGATTGCGCATACCTCCTATTATTTAGGTCCAAATGGAAAAGTTTCCAGGACAAGCAATGGAATGAATTGTCAGAACTGTCATCTTGATGCAGGCACGAAGCCCTTTGGAAATAATTATAGCGCAGTTGCCTCTACTTATCCAAAGATCCGGCCTCGTTCGGGAATGAAAGAAACCATTGAAAAAAGAGTGAACGATTGTTTTGAACGCAGTCTGAATGGCGAGGCGCTTAACGAACGTAGCCGCGAAATGAAAGCCATTGTGGGTTATATAAAATGGCTGGGTTTGGGTGTGCAAAAAGGTGAAATCCCCCAAGGCGCTGGTCTCATTAAGCTTCCATTTCTTGACCGGCCGGCGAGCCCGGAGAAAGGAAAACTGCTTTTAAGGCAAAAATGCACGGTGTGCCATGGTAAAGACGGACAAGGTTTGCCAAATCGCCTAAGTGATGGATGGATTTATCCGCCATTATGGGGAGATAAAAGTTATAATGATGGCGCAGGCTTGTTCCGTCTATCCAGCTTTGCTGGTTACATAAAATCCAATATGCCTTTAGGAGTTACCTATGACTCCCTGCATTTAACCGATGAAGAAGCCTGGGATATTTCCGCATACGTAAATTCGCAGCCCCGTCCTGCAAAAGATCTGTCTAAAGATTGGCCTGACATATCTAGGAAGCCTTTTGATCACCCATTTGGTCCATTTACCGATGGCTTCAATGAAAAACAACATAAGTACGGGCCCTTTAAACCCATCGTGGATAAACGCAGTGAAGTATCAAAATTAAAACCGGGAACAAAGTGAATCGAAATTCTTCATTTTTTTATTCCTGCAATTTGCATGGATAAGGAGTATGGGTCAACACCACGGGCTAAACGAATTTTACTTCGGTTTAACGGCATATATTAAAATAGAAAATCGAAAAGGTGCGAGAATACAAGAACTATTCATAGGATGCATCCATTAATGCTAGAAATAAAAGCTATAAGGCAGCATTTGTTACTGAACAGGGTGTACCCATCCTGTTGGTAAAAACAGGGAGCGTACCGCTATAAGGCTGTGGATGCAATGGCGGATTTTTTAAAAAAGAATCTCTTAGACACATCAATCCTGAACAATCAGGCGTTTATAATTGTTTAGTTTTTATGAAAGACGTATTCACGACAGTTTTATCAGCC
>JAYSOP010000004.1:0-2938 GCA_043722905.1 Chryseolinea sp. | reverse complement strand
GTCACTTTGTAATATTTTTAGGTCGAGAATTTTCAGGATGGCAAATTTAGTTTGCCTTACCACAATTAAAAATGAATATTGAAAAAATTGATTATCAAGGGGATGGACAAACGATATTTCTCAGATAAAGTCGTTGAATGGTATTCCATCAATAAGCGACTGCTGCCGTGGCGTGATACCAGCAATCCCTACCATATATGGCTTTCTGAAGTAATCCTCCAACAAACCAGGGTCATTCAAGGTCTTCCCTACTACCTCAAGTTTATTAACGCTTACCCCGATGTTGGTGATTTAGCAAGAGCACCCGAACAGGAGATTTTGCGTTTATGGCAGGGGTTAGGTTATTACTCAAGAGCCCGAAATCTTCATAAATGTGCAAAAACGATTGTTGACATCCATAATGGCCTGTTTCCTAAAAAATATGAGGACCTTCTCGCGTTGCCTGGCATTGGGCAATACACCGCTGCCGCCATTGCCTCATTTGCTTTTGGTGAGCAAGTCGCGGTACTAGATGGGAATGTATTTAGGATCCTATCAAGAATTTTTGGTATTGATTCCCTCATTAATTCTCCTGAGGGGAAGAAAACTTTTAGTCTGCTGGCCAACGAGCTCATTCCTCAAAACCAGCCCGCGATACACAATCAGTCCGTCATGGAGTTTGGCGCATTGTATTGTACACCGCACAATCCCAAATGCCCTGGATGTACTTTTCAATCTTCATGCTTTGCCTATAAGCATGATCTCGTTAATGCATTACCCGCAAAATCGCGACCCAAAAAATCGCGCACGCGATACTTTTTTTATCTCGTCATAGAAAAAAATAAAACTTTTCTCATGAAAAAGCGGGGTGCAAAAGATATCTGGAATGGACTATTTGATTTTATGTTGATTGAGAAACAAAAACCGATAAAGGTGGAAAAAATCTTAACTGATCCTGAATTTAAACGATTATTTATAGGAACGGACACAATAGGTATATCAAAACCATACAAACATATTTTAACCCATCAAACCATTCTCTGCCGCTTCATCCGTTTAAAAGCCTCACAATCCTTCTCCATTGAAGGAAATGGGGTTTCCTTTTATTCTAAAAAGCAGATTGAACGATTGCCCAAACCAGTTTTAATAAGTCGCTTTCTCAACGATCAAAATCAGCCTTAGTGTGGGAAAGATTTGGTACTTTTGATTCCCTTTTAATAATTTAGACCCTTAACCAAAAGCAAATTTATGTCTGGAGTAAATAAAGTGATCCTGATTGGCCGGTTAGGCAAAGAACCTGAAGTCCGCAATCTGGAAAATGGTGCCGTCGTAGCGAATTTTACAATGGCTACCTCTGAATCTTATAAGGATAAAACCACCGGCGAAAAGAAAGAAGTAACCGAATGGCACAACATCGTGCTGTGGAGAGGGCTGGCTGAAATATCCCAGAAATATCTTCACAAAGGTGACCTGGTATACATCGAAGGTAAATTAAAAACCCGCTCCTGGGAGAAGGAAGGCGTTACGCGTTATACAACCGAAATCGTCGCTGATAATATGACCATGCTGGGATCAAAGGGTGGTGGTAGCAGCAGCGGAAGTTCATCAACTGATTACGGCTCGCGCAGTACAGAACGCGCTTCACCAGAACCAACATACACCTCATCGGCAGATAATAATACCGACGACCTGCCCTTCTGATCAGTTTATTTTTCATTAACACCTTTTTTCTTGGACGAGCCTCCCAGTTATACGCTTCTTTTTCTTTTAGTAGAACCGGGAATTATCTACGTAATCCTGGCCGTTCTTTTTGTGTTTTTAACTTCTCTGGCCTCTGCCACAGAGGCCGCTTTTTTTTCCCTGAATACGGATGATCTGGAACGTTTTCGCGACAGCATCAGGGAAGATGAAAAACACGTTGCCGAACTGCAAACCAATCCAAGATTGCTGTTGACAACCCTTACTGCATGCAAGTACACATTGATTTCAGGCACAGCTGTCCTCTTTGTCTTTTATTTGTTGACCATCGATGATCATAACAGTACCCATTCCATATTTTTGGGCACTTTTATACTGACCATCTGCTTTACCTTCTTTGGCGTAATAATTCCTAAAATATATGGCAGGGCACACAACCAGGTAATCGCCATGCGCTCTGCCAAAATTTGTAAAAAATTGATCGCCATTTATAAGCCTTTGCTAAAGCCCTTGTTTAAAATGTCATATAAAGTAGAGGGTAAACTGGAAAAGCTGTATGAACAAAGCTCATCGGAAGAACTGAACCAGGCTTTACAATTGGCCAATGCAAATAAAGAGACGTCAGAAAGTGAGAAGGAGATTTTACAGGGCATTGTTAATTTCGGCACCCTCACCATAAAGCAGGTCATGAGGCTGCGCGCCGATATCTCCTTTGCTGATGTCTCTTTAAATTATTTCCAGCTAATGGAGGTGGTTAAAAAATCCGGTTACTCAAGAATTCCGGTGTGCGATAAAAACCTGGAAAACATCGAAGGGGTTTTATACATCAAAGACCTGTTGCCTTTTCTGCTTGAAACGGAGTCCTTCTCCTGGCAAAAATTGCTGAGACCTGCTTACTTCGTACCCGAATCAAAAAAAATTGATCTGTTGTTAAAAGAATTTCAGGAAAAAAGAGTTCACCTGGGATTGGTTGTTGACGAATTTGGAAAAGTTTCCGGCCTTATTTCATTAGAAGATATTATCGAGGAGATCATTGGCGATATCAATGATGAATCAGACGAAATAGGATCCCACTATCTAAAAATAGACAATCGCAATTATATATTTGATGGCAAAACGTCAATGCACGATTTTTGTAAGATTCTGCATGTTGAAGACGTGGTTTTCGATCAAGCGAAAAGCGAAAATAAATCATTGGGCGGAATGCTGGCCGAAGTACATGGATCATTACCGAAAATTGGTGAGCCAGTAATGGTAAAAC
>JAYSOP010000003.1:0-2478 GCA_043722905.1 Chryseolinea sp. | reverse complement strand
AAGTATCACCTCGAATTTGCTAAATCGAATAATAAGCTGGAGGCCATCTCCATTGTTGTGAACAAAATGGGATTGGCGACATTTTTGACCAACCTCACTGTCGCCATAGGGTTTCTGACCTTGTTATCCACGGACATAATGGTTCTCCGCGAATTTGGCATTGTTGCAGGAATTAACATCATGGCGTTATTTTTTGTCAGTCTTGTGATGATTCCCAGTGTTTTTTCCTGGCTTCCCACACCCTCTGAAAGGCACCTTCGACACCTTAACTTCCGGATGATGGGCCAGTTCCTGAAAGTTATTGATGGCCTGGTGACCAGGCAACGCCCGGCCATATACCTTTCGGCAATAGCCGTAGCGTTAGTGTCAGCCTATGGAATCTGGCAATTGCGATCGTTATCCTTCATGGTCGATGATGTCCCGGAAGATAGCCCCGTAAAGAAAGATCTTCAGTTTTTTGAAGCGAACTTCAGCGGAATCATGCCCCTGGAAATGGTGGTTGAATTCAAAACAAAAAAGAGACGACCAGTACTGGATGTAAAAAATTTACAAATGATTGAAAAGTTTGAGGATTTTCTGGACTCGATTCCAAACGTTTCAAAACCCGTTTCTCTGATCAGCTTTGTGAAAGCTGCGAAACAGGCTTTCTATAATAATAACCCTGATCAATATACACTACCCAACCGCAATGAAGCTGCTTTCATTCTCAGATACATGAAAGGGCAAAGTGATAACAGTGGATTGTTTAAGTCTTTTGTCGACTCGACTTTCAGCAAAATGCGCATCTCCGCACAGATGGCCGACATAGGTTCCGAAAGGATGGATTCGCTGGTAAACTATTCTATCGAACCCAAAATGAAATCCATTTTTATAGCTGAGGGAAAAGATTCGATCATTACCTCTATCACGGGTACAACAAAATTATTTATTAAAGGAAATAAATTCCTCATCGACAATCTGAAAGAAAGTTTGCTACTGGCATTTTTGCTGATTACCCTTTCAATGGCAGCGCTCTTTGCTAATGTTCGCATGATTGTGATTTCCCTGATTCCAAATCTGCTGGCCCTGATGATTACGGCTGGCTTAATGGGTTATTTTAATATCCCATTAAAAGCAAGCACAGCGCTGATCTTTAGCATCACCTTTGGCATATCGGTTGACAACTCCATCCGGTTCTTAGCCAAATACCGACAGGAAATATTATCGAATAATTTCAAAATTCCGCTGGCCGTAACTGACAGCATTCTAGAAACGGGAAAAAGCATTATATATACCTCCATCGTACTTTTTTCGGGCTTCATCATTTTTGCCTTCTCCGATTTCGGAGGTACTATCGCCCTCGGTGTCTTAACGTCTACAACCCTTGTCATCTCCATGTTCACCAACCTGATCCTTCTTCCGGCGTTAATTCTAACATTTGACAAGCCCAGAAAAAAGAAAGGCCCGCATCTGCTGATTGATGATTTTGATTCCACTTTCTATGGGGAGCATGATGATGAAGAAATCGACCTGAGCAGAATTAAGATTCATAACCGCCATTCGGCAGCTGAATGATTTAGGATCAAGTCATTGGGGGCTAAGGGGGCCCAGGATGGGGGCTACTGTTTAGGAGGCATTAAAATTCCGGATTTGTCCTTTCAACTTGACCATTTGAAACTATCTTTGCGGTCTTATAGCGACCAAAAAGGCGTTTTCTGTGGCCATGACCAACAAATACAAAGAATTTAAGGATTTAAATTTTGCCCGTATAGCAGAGGAAGTCCTCGATTTCTGGTCACAGGAAAAAATTTTCGAAAAGTCTGTTGCGAACCGTGAAGGTGCGCCCACTTTTACCTTCTATGAGGGTCCGCCTTCAGCGAACGGAACACCCGGTATCCATCACGTCATGGCCCGGACGGTAAAAGACATCTTCTGCCGTTATAAAACCCTCCAGGGATTTCAGGTAAAGCGCAAAGGTGGCTGGGATACCCATGGCCTGCCCGTAGAATTACAGGTTGAAAAGCTACTCGGAATCACTAAGGATGACATCGGCAAAAAGGGAGGTATTTCAGTCGAGGAGTACAATAAGAAATGCCGGGAAACGGTGATGATGTACAAAGATCAATGGGATGACTTAACCCGCAAAATGGGTTATTGGGTTGATCTTAGGAATCCTTACATCACTTATGAGAAAGAATACATTGAATCGCTATGGTGGCTACTCAAGCAGCTATATAATAAGAAATTGTTATATAAAGGGTACTCCATCCAACCTTATTCCCCGGCGGCAGGAACAGGTCTTAGCTCCCATGAATTAAATCTGCCTGGTACTTATAAAGATGTAAAAGATACCTCTGTCGTTGCGCAATTCCAGATTAAGAACGATGCCAAATCCGCCTTCTTATTTTCATCTTTGAAAACCGGTGGCCCTGATACAATATATATTTTAGCATGGACCACAACGCCATGGACTTTACCAGCCAATACCGCGCTCACGGT
>JAYSOP010000002.1:0-14540 GCA_043722905.1 Chryseolinea sp. | reverse complement strand
AATAATACAACGGTAGGCTGGTGGCTGAAAGACACAAAACAAGATACCCGCGCAAACCTGAAACACTATGTTGATGAGCAGGGGATCAGCCAGAATACCATTCACCTTGTATTAAGTAAGATGGCTTACTCATCAGTGGCCAACACTGTGATCCTGCCTTTACAGGATGTTTTGGGTTTGGATGAAACCGCTAGAATGAACCTGCCAGCATCTGCCAAAGGGAACTGGCTCTGGCGATTAAAACCAGGACAATTATTACCCATTTTTAAAAATCAGCTTATGAAAATGGCCAGGTTGTATAACAGGGTATAGGGGGTGGGTAGAGGATATAGGGGTATAAGGAAATAGGGTTATAGGGTTATAGGGAATAAGGTAAAAAGGGATAGCGGGATAGAGAAATAGGGTATTAAGGCAGTGTAAGATTTTTTTATTTTTCCAGGATCGCGGCAAGGCCCATACCCCCTCCGGTACAAATAGAAATCAGGCCGCGGCCCTGGGCTTTTCTGTGTAACAAACTTGCCAGGGTTGCCACTGTTCTGGCTCCGGTTGCGCCGAAAGGATGACCTACAGCAAGGCTTCCCCCCTTTACATTCATTTTTGCCCGGTCAATGGACCCCAGGGCTTTATCGGAACCCAATACTTCCCTGCAATACTTTTCGCTTTCCCATGCTTTTAAGGTACAAAGAACCTGGCCGGCAAACGCCTCATGTATTTCAAAAAAATCAAAATCCTGAAGGGATAAACCATTTCGTTTCAACAGACGTGCTACCGCAATGGTAGGGGCCATCAACAGACCTGCGCCATGAACATAGTCAACGGCAGCGGATTCACAATCAGCGAAATAGGCCTGGATATCCAAACCATTTTCCCTCGCAAACGCTTCTGATGTAAGGAGAACGGCGGCTGCACCATCGGTTAGCGCCGTACTATTGCCGGCGGTCATCGTTCCCTGATCACTTTTGTCAAACACTGGTTTTAATCTGGCTAATTTATCGAGTGTTGTATCACTCCTGATGATGGTATCTCGCTCAACACCTTTGAATGGTACTATAAGGTCCTTATAAAATCCTTCTTTGTAACCTGCCGCGGCTTTTAGATGACTGTCCAGGGCAAGGGCGTCCTGTTCTTCCCGGGTAATCATCCACTCCTTTACCATTCGCTCAGTATGCTGGCCCATCGACAAACCTGTGCGTGGTTCAACAATACCGGGATAAGAAGGCTTAAGATCTTTTAAGCGTATGTTGATGATCTTTGACAGTCTTTCACCAAAGGATTTCGCATTATTCAACGCGATCAGTTTCCAGGAAAGGCTACGCTGCAGCATGATAGGGAGATCACTATTCGTATCACAACCCCCGGCGATACCACTTTCAATCTGGCCTGCAGCAATTTTCAGTGCGATCAGATTGGTGGTTTCCAGGCTGGTACCACAAGCCCGCTGCACATTAAAAGCGGAGGTATGCGGATCAAGGCCGCTGCCGAGGACGACCTCTCGTGACAAATTCCATTCAATTGAACTCGTCATTACTGCACCTAAAGCCACGTCGCCTAAACGCTTCCCTGACAGTTTATGTTTGAGGACCAGTGCCTGCAGCGTTGCCACCAGCATTTCCTGGTTCGTGGTCCTTGCATACTCGCGAAAAGATCTGACAAATGGGATTCGCTGACCACCGATGATGGCAACACGCGCTGGAATTTTTTGCATGGGCATTTGGTTAGAACTGTGTTAAAGATAAAGTATAGTTGGTTTCCCTTTGATGCCATTATAATGACTATCAAAAATAATGAAAGTTAAAACTGAGCTGTTTCCCCGCTATTGTTCTAAACAGTCTTATTTCATATGCCTGGGAGAATAATCTGGAATTTAAGCCGTTTTTCTTTGGATGGTTCTGCGCATGGTGCGCCCAGGCAGCGTTGATTGATAAAGAGTATTTTATAAAATGCTGCATAAAAGTCCCTCCTGAAGGGAAGTATTTTACCATTATTCATCTGCGCTGAGAGCCATAAGGCCAGTAAACGTATCAATTATCGCGAATTGATGGGGGTATGTGGGGATTTGGTTGTCATAGCGGTAACTTTCGCCATAAGTTCACGACCTTTGCAGTTATTGCCGTTATGGTGGAATCATTTTTTTATTTAGAATTGGGAATTAATAGTAATCAGGCATGGATTTAATTTTTGGCGCAGACAAGATCGACCTTAATAACCTTTCATCTTTAGGAAAATCTGCTCCTGATCTTCTTGTTTGGGCAGCTCCTGTCATGTTTTTTTTCGTATTGGTCGAATACCTGGTATCCCGTTATCAAGGCAGGCATCATGTATATCATAGAAAAGAAACCATCGGTTCAACGCTTGTCGGTATTGGCAATGTGGCTATCGGGGTGGCATTAAAAACCATCATGTTTACACTGTTTGTCATTGCCTATAACCTCATACCGTGGCGTATGGAATTGGCCTGGTGGACTTTCATTCCGTGTTACATCATTTTCGATCTTTGCAGCTACTGGGCGCACAGCATTTCTCACAGAATGCGATTTCTTTGGGCCACCCACGTGGCGCATCATTCAGGTGAACATTTTAATTTGACAATCTCCTTTCGTTTAAGCTGGGTCCAGTATGTGAAGATCTTTTTTTTCCTTCCCGTAGCCCTCATTGGATTCCATCCTATCATTATATTTTTTACCAATCAGATTGCCATCTTGTTCCAGTTCTGGGTGCATACAGAATACATAGGCAAGCTTCACCCGTGGATTGAATACGTATTGGCCACTCCGTCAAATCACCGCGTTCATCACGGCTCTCAGGAGAAATACATCAATAAAAATTACGGCGCTTCTTTTATCCTATGGGACAGAATATTTGGCACTTATCAGGAAGAAGAAGAACAGGTCATTTATGGCATTACAAAAAATATTGATCACAAGCATGACCCTATTCACATAAACTTCCATGAGTATTACGACATAATAGCGGATGTGAAATCTGCTTCCACTTTTAAAGAAAAGTTATTTTTCATTTTCGGTGATCCAGGAGATATTGGCATCTACAAGAAAGTGAGAGAAGAAAAAGCAAATGCCCTTCATGAAAAGATTGAAGAACGCAAAATAACTGACACTCCTGTTATAGAAATGAGCGCTGATGTCCGACCGATAAAAGGCCAGAAAATGATCACACCGGAGCCTGAGCTGCAAAAAGCAGTGGGCGAGTAGTTGGCACACGATTACAGAACTTTGATCTGGTGTATATACAGAGCGCCAGACATCAATATTTTTACCGGACCCGTGAAACGTTTATTAACCCGCCTGCCTTACGAATAGGCAGGCGGGTTTTTGCATTCATATCAGTAGGATCAAAGGCATGGGAAATGTCAGAAATACAGAATGCGTGTGATGGCCAGGCGTTTTATGGACAATTAACACACAATAAGGGATGAGCCGCCAGATATGCGGCTCTTTCTTTATATTATTACCGCCCGAGGAATAGAATCTCCATTAAAACCTGTATGACTGCTGAAAAACAACGGTTAATTGATGATCGCGACAAGAAAAAAAACTGGCGAAAACTTGGTCCCTACCTGGCGGAGCGCCAGTGGGGCACGGTGAGAGAGGATTACAGCTACAATGGAGAAGCCTGGCAATACGTATCCCATGACCAGGCGCGCAGTAAAGCATTCCGATGGGGTGAAGAAGGCATTGGTGGCATCAGTGACGATCAGCAATTGCTAAATTTTTCCGTAGCTCTTTGGAATCAAAAAGACCCTATTCTGAAGGAAAGGATTTTCGGCCTCACGGGTAAAGAAGGCAATCACGGAGAAGATTGTAAGGATCATTACTATTACCTTGACAGCACTCCCACACATTCTTATATGAAAATGCTGTACAAATACCCGCAGCAGGAATTCCCCTATCAAAAGCTGGTAACCAAAAACGCGAGTCGGAAACGGTCAGAGCCCGAATATGATCTCATTGATACCGGAATATTTGATGACGATCGATATTTCGATGTATTCATGGAATATGCTAAGTCAGCCCCAGGCGACCTTTTAATAAAAATCACCATTCACAACCGCGGTCCGGCAAAGGCAAAGCTGGAAGTGTTGCCCCAGGTTTGGTTCCGTAACACATGGGCATGGGGGTATGACCCGTATAAACCTAATATGTTCCGTGACACCGAAACCCGCGTGAAAATAAATCACAAAGCGCTGGGTGACTATTACCTTTACGCGGATGGAGATTCACAATTATATTTCTGCGAAAACGAAACCAACACGATCCGGTTATACAATCATTTTAAAAAGGGCACTTTTAAAGATGGCTTCAATGATTACCTTTTAACAGGTAATAAAGGATCCATCAATGCGTCCCACCAGGGAACCAAGGGAGCGTTTCACTATAGCCTGGATATCCCAAGCGGAAAATCAAAGGTTATTCAGCTTAGATTATCAGACGTCTTCTTAACGGAACCTTTCAAAGATTTTGGCTCCATATTTCAACTGCGGCAAAGCGAAGCAGATGAGTTTTACAATTCCATTCAGAACAAAATTAAAACAGCGGATGATAAAAATATCCAACGTCAGGCATTCGGGGGAATGTTGTGGAGCAAACAATTTTATTATTATGATGTTGATCAATGGTTAAAGGGAGATCCTGCACAACCATCCCCGCCTCCGGAAAGAAAAACCATTCGCAATAGTGAGTGGAAGCACCTGAATAACGCGGACGTAATTTCCATGCCCGATAAATGGGAATACCCGTGGTATGCCGCCTGGGACCTGGCGTTCCATACCATTCCATTGGCGATGGTCGATCCTGAATTTGCCAAGCAACAACTTATTTTACTCACAAAAGAATGGTACATGCATCCCAACGGGCAGTTGCCGGCATACGAATGGTCATTCAGCGATGTTAACCCGCCTGTTCACGGGTGGGCTACATGGCGGGTTTATAAGATTGATCAGAAGCTGAATGAAGGGAGGGGTGACAGGAAGTTTCTGGAAGAAGTCTTTCACAAGCTCCTGCTTAATTTTACCTGGTGGATAAACCGGAAAGATTACAACGGAAACAATATTTTCCAGGGAGGCTTTTTAGGGATGGATAACATCGGGGTATTCGACCGGAGCAAGCAGTTGCCGGCAGGTGGATTTATCGAACAATCTGATGGAACAAGCTGGATGGCCATGTTTACGCTAAACATGCTGAGAATTGCCCTGGAATTGTCAAAAGAAAATCCGGTATATCAAAGCCTCGCCACCAAATTTTTTGAACACTTTCTGTATATCGCAGGGGCCATGTCAAATGTCGGCAACGAAGGTATTAATCTGTGGGATGAGGAGGATGAATTTTTTTATGATGTCCTGCATACAGGCGATCATCAACGGCTGAAGATAAAACTGCGTTCAATGGTAGGGTTGATCCCCTTGTTCGCGGTAGAGGTTCTGGAACAGGAAATATTCAACAACAATCCTGAATTCAGTGAACGCCTCCTTTGGTTTTTGAACAATCGCCCTGACCTGGCCACGCTTATCTCGCGCTGGCAAGAGAAGGGAAGAGGCGAACGCCATTTACTGTCTCTCCTACGGGGTCATCGGATGAAGGCATTGCTGAAACGCATGCTTGACCCAAACGAATTTTTATCTGAATATGGCATCCGGGCATTGTCTAAGGTGTATGAAAAAGAACCTTATACTTTTCATACAAATGGCATTGCCTTTAGTGTGAAATATACCGCCGGTGAAGCGGAAACGTCTTTGTTCGGCGGTAACTCTAACTGGCGTGGACCCATTTGGTTTCCGGTTAACTACCTGATCATAGAATCCCTGCAGCGGTTCCACCATTATTATGGAAATGATTTCACCATCGAGCACCCTACTGGTTCAGGAAATATGCGAACCTTAAAAGAGATCGCCAATGATCTTTCAGACCGTATGATCAATATCTTTAAAAAAGATTCAAAAGGGAACAGACCAGTGTTTGGATCGTACACCAAATTGCAGCAGGATGAACACTTCCAAAACCATGTTTTATTTTTCGAATATTTTCATGGAGACAATGGGAGCGGAGTGGGAGCAACGCACCAGACCGGATGGACAGGACTGATAGCTAAGCTGATCCAGCAAAGGAATAAATAATAGTTGCAGGTTACCAGTTACCTGGAGCCTGAGTGCATCAAAATGGGATGTAAGAATGGTGTAATTTTGGCCCTCCGATTGATTTCGTTTAACCGACAGAATTCCCTAACTTATTTAAGGGTGTATTATATCCTGTGCACCCTTTCCGCACCGCACATTTAGCCCCCCATGATAGAAGTTCAGAGCAAGTTTCCTGGGAATGTTGAGTTCCGATCAATGCCGGTATGATCTGGATAAGAATTTTCCAAGCCAATGGATCAAATCATTCGTACGTTCAACCTGGTTGGAATTTATTAATTCAGACAGTGCATTTCATAAGGCCGTCCCTCTGGGACTTGGTTGTGAGAATCCGTTTTTCTACCATATGGTCGTCCCTAATGGGACTTCAAATAGGTTGGGCTGACAGTCAGGATAATAACCGGATTTGAAATTAAATCCCCGTAGAGGATGGCCTTATGGGTGTGCTGGGCATGTAGTAATACTAGAGGGTGGGAGGAAGACGTCCTTAAGTCCCGAGAGGAGCCGTTATGACCGGAATTCTATAGTCGAAAGCAAGGGTGTCTATCGCAAGATAGGATCTGAAGGAAGCTGAATACAAACATTTGGTGTGACGAACAGAAATCTGATATAAGGCTGGCCTGTCTTTCTGGGTAATTGATCCCTAAATCAAGACGCCCGAAAGTCATTCGGAAAGAGAGAGAGGTAAATCAGGCGCAGCAAATGGAAAGCATTACTACTTACCCCAGGAGATCTGATAATCCTCTCTGAGGCGGAGGTACGCGCGAGTGCCCGAGCAGGGAAAGGAATCAGAAGTCAGCAGCGAGCGTAGTACCGAAGCATGATCATTCGGGAAGGCTCAAATTTATTAACAAAGGAAAGCGTCGAAGATGCTTAAAGACAAACAGCAACGGAAAAAGACGAAAGAACAACCCGCCGGGACTTGGTTTTCAAAACTTTCGGTTTTCTACCATGATCGTCCCTAATGGGACTTCAATTAGGTCGGTCCCGAAACGCAGGATCACAACCTAATCTTAAAATTAAATCCCCGTAGGGGATGGCCTTATGGTAGAATTTCATACTAAGGCAAACTAAATCCCGTAGGGATGACCTTATGAATTAATGGCACCGAATTGTCCGACCCATGCGTGATCTGCTAACAATTCCACCAGGCCAATGTCAAATCATTCGTACGTTCAACCTGGTTGGAATTTATTAATTCAGACAGTGCGTTTCGTAAGGCCGTCCCTGTAAGGCCCTGTGGGACTTGGTTTTCAAAACTTTCGGTTTCTACCATGATCGTCCCTAATGGGACTTCAATTAGGTCGGTCCCGAAACGCAGGATCACAACCGAATCTTAAAATTAAATCCCAGTAGGGGATGGCCTTATGGTAGTAATAATATACTAAGGGAAACTAAATCCCGTAGGGATGACCTTATAAATTACCAGCGATGCTTGATCCGACGCAGGCATGATCTGGGTAAGGATTCTTCAGGCCAATCATGCCTCCAGCTCTACGAAGAAGTTGCTTGCACTCGATCACGGGCAAAAGGAGGATTTAACTATGCATCCAGACCTAAATCCTTAAATTCAATTCCTTCACCTTTTGCGCATATTCATTCTTTCCGAGGCGCAAAAGCAACTCCGCAAATTCGCGGAGTATAAAAAGATCTACCTCATCTGGTTGAGTAGCCGATTGCAAGGCAGTATTTACCACACCATAGTAATAATCAAATCCTGACCGGGAAATCGCTTCAGCCAAATCCGATTTTTCCAACGCAATTAGCAACTCTGCTGCCTGCAGGTTGGTATAGGAAGGTCGTAAGTGTGGCTGGTAAAGCGCCGATATAGCAAACTGCAAAACTTTTTCCGCCATAACTTTATTGTCCGTCTCGAGATAGGTGGCCGCGAGTGAATTAAACGATTGCCTTATCGGCACCAGCATCCGCGCGAAATGATCCTCGTAACTAAAATATACGTCGTCTCTTTTTAAGTTGCTATAGTCTGCTTTTTGAACAAGGTTTTCGTACATCAATGCGGTATTGACCACTACTTTTTCGGTCATTGATCTTTGTGGACCAAGGCGATAAACTTGTCCTTCCTGAACGAGGTAAGGCGCGAGGTTAACACCCAATGTATTCATTGAGGAAAAGTTGAAATAAATGGGCCTTTCCCAATGATTGCTGACGATAAGATCAAGAATAGCCAGCATATTTTTTGACAGGTAATTTTCAGTCACATATAACGTCATCTCATCTGGTGTTTTCTGGTCCTTACCCTGCTGAATTGTCAAAACCTCTTTCCCCGCGCTTACCTTCAGGGTCCTTGATGGAAGAATATGATAAGGCTCACCCGCGCTGGAAATTTTTCTCAAAGCCGGATGCTCGTTTGTTATTAACTGCAGGTACTGCTTCACGTCGATTCCGGATTTTATACTTTCCTGAATGTATAATACGTCATTAGCGCCATATTGGCGATAATCCTTTTCACCCAGCGTCAGGTTAAAGGCCTGCGATTCATAATAGGTTTTCCGCAGCTGATTGATATACCAGTCAGTGTTCAGATAACTCAGCACCATCACCCTTACATCGGTTCGGTACCCGTGCACTACCTGCATATACCACAAAGGGAAAGTATCATTATCCCCCCCTGTAAATAGAATACTATTTGGCGCGCAGCTAGCCAGTAGGTTGCGCGCGTTGTCCACCTGAAAAGTGCGGCCTGACCTGTTATGATCATCATAGTTTTGGGACAACATCCACAGGGGAACGCAAGTAGCCAAACATGCTGAAAGAATAATCCCTGACCGGCGCCTCAGAAAAAGCGTGATCGAAACAAAACCTAATCCGATCCAGACACAAAAGGCAATATAAGATCCTACATATATATAGTCTCTTTCTCGGGGCTCATTGGGAGTGGAATTCAGATACAACGCCAATACGAGTCCCGTGATAATAAATAGAATTGCCACGGATAGAAAGCCTTTCCTGTCCTTGTGAAACTGACATGCAGCGCCCAGCATTCCGATAAGAAGGGGAATCATCCAATATTGATTTCTTGCCTTTTCAAAATCGCCTGCACTTAACCTCGCCCACGGCATTAACCAATCGCTGTTTTGGATATCACTTTCCCTTCCGGCAAAATTCCACATAAAATAACGCAGGTACATGTGTCCCAATTGATAGGTGAACATGAATTGCAGATTATCCGCAAACCCGGGTTTATCCTGGTCTTTCAATCCGGTCACAGTCCTGTAGGTTTCAATATGGTCTGGATCGTTGCTATACATACGGGGCAAAACAGTTTGTCGGCCGTCGTATTGGTATTGTGGCAGCGTTCCTGCAAGCGAATATGAATCGCTGTTTTGATAATAGATTTTCTTTTTGACATCCATGCCAATAATCGACGCATCAAAGTAGGGCCCGTATAGCAGGGGGCTGGAAGGATAAGATTCGCGGTTCATATATGCCTTGACCATGGGAAGATTTTCAGGATTTGTTTCGTCAATCGGGGGATTGGTGTGAGAACGAAGGAACAGCATGAGGTAAGGAATAAAGCCCAGGAAGAGAAAAACCATCGACCATAAAACAGGTGAATACCTCTGGTATTTCCCTATGGCAAATCTAAAAAGCAACACCAACCCAGTGACAAGAATTACGGCTCCGGAATAGAAAGGAAGTTGAAAATGATTGATGAAAAAAAGATCAAAGGAGAAGGCTAATTCAAAAAAGCCAATCGCTACAAAGCGGTTAATGAATAGAACCAGGGCTAGTCCGCACAAGAAGGATATGAAACCGTTTTTGAAAGTCACGGTTTTCCCATGCGTATACCATAGAAAGGGCAAGACGGGAAGAGCCAGCAGGCACATTGGGTGAATACAATAGGATAATCCAGCCAGATAAAAGATCAATATCAACCGCCTGGACCTGATCGGTTCAGGAAGCGCTTTTCCCGTAAGGATCAGCCACACCAGCAATAAAAGAAAAAAGGAAGCCGCCCCATACGTTTCCGCTTCCACAGCAGAGAACCAGAATGTGTCAGAGAAGGCGAGACATAAACTTCCGCCAAAAGAAGATGCTGTAAGCGCTGATTTTGCGCGTCTCTCCGAAGGAGCCAGCAAACTTTCCCCCAGATGAAAAATAATATGGTACAAAAGCCATACGGTTAAAGAAGAAAAAAGGCCACTCATCAGATTGATGGTCCACGCAACCTTGGTAACATCTCCAAAGGTGAACATGGTAAATATCCGCGCAATCAACAAAGATAATGGTGTACCCGGTGAATGGGGAACCTGAAGTTTATAAGCTGAAGCGATGAATTCGGAACAATCCCAAAGGCTTGCGGTGGGTTCCAGGGTGACAAAATAAATGATGAATGCGGCGAGGAATGCCAGAAATCCGAAAGTATGCTTAACCGGATTTCCTTTTACATTCTGTATCAACCCGGAAGATATGTTTTCATAACCCAGAATCCCGAAAACAGGAATGAGAAATCCCATCAGCAGGATAGGCGGCGCAATCCACAAAGTCAGGGTGCCAAATCCGTTAGGAGCGCCGTCAATTGCCATACATAGGTAGCCTGTCGCGATGAGCAATCCTCCAGCTGCGAAAATTAAGGTGTCTTTTTTTGAAAACATGGGTGATTCGATTTCTTGCCAATCCTAAGGATTATCTGTTATAAAAATTGTTAAAAAATGTAAAGGAGTGTTAATACAAGGTTAAAAAACCACAAACACTCACTGCGAATATTTAAAAAGCTTATTTTTATTCCATGAAGAATAAACATCTCAGGCGGGTAATTCTTTTAGGGACGGTTGTTCTCACAGGGCTGCTGATCGTTCAGGTATATTGGTTCCGCAAGGCATTCAATATCGCTGAAAAGCAATTTGATCACACGGTTCAGGTAGCCCTTATTAAGGTAGCGGACTCTGTATCGGCCGTAGCAGAAGTGAAAAAATTGTCTTCGAATTTCTTTTTCGTATCCACGGCGAGCAGGCTAAATGATCAGGTGCTGGATAGTCTGCTGAAGAAAGAATTTCTAAAGAGGAACATGACCATCGATTATGAGTTAGGCATTTACAATGCTGATGACGATACCCTTGTCTATGGCCATTATGTTGAAGCCACTAAAAAACAACTGCTTGATCAGGCATTTTATGGTGTTCGGGAAAACGCAAGAGAAAAAAACTTCGCGGTATACTTCCCTCGTAAAGAAAGTTATGTTGCAGCCAGGCTCGATGTCTGGATTTTTTCCACGATCGTTTTGCTATTGATGATGGGATTTTTTGCTTACGCGATCACTTCATTGTTGCGTGAAAAAAAGTTTGCCGAGTTGAAAAATGATTTCATCAACAACATGACCCACGAATTTAAGACACCCGTTACCAACATCGGTATTACCGGCGAAATCATCCGGAAAAAGGTAGGCGGTGAGGGGGATGTAAAAGTTTATATCGACATACTGCTAAAAGAAAACGAAAAACTCCGCCACAAAATTGATGAAGTTTTATTAGGATCAACCCTGGATCATATGAAACAACCCGCTTTGCGGCGCCTTGACATTCATCAGATTATCACAGATTGCGCTGACACTTTTCAGTTAAAAGTCCACGAACGAAACGGGAACATCCGCCTGGCTTTTAATGCCAAAACCTCTTTTATATTGGGTGACAGGGATTTGCTGGTACAGGCGATCAATAACGTCATTGACAATGCCGAAAAATATTCGCCCTATCCTCCCCACATTGTTGTGAAGACAACCGATCTTCACAACGGAATTGAAATTGATATTGTGGATGAAGGTATTGGAATCGCGCCACGAATGCACGAGAAAGTATTTGAAAAATTTTTCCGGGTAAAGGAGGGCGACGTTCACAATGTTAAAGGTTTTGGCCTTGGACTGAACTTCGTAAAAAATGTTATCCGCTCACACAAGGGGCAGGTAAGGCTTTTCAGTGAACTGAACAGGGGGACCGAAGTAAAAATTTTCCTGCCAAAGGGATGAACAGAGATCCGCAGATCATGTTGGTAGAAGATGACGAAAGTCTCGGCTTTCTGTTGAAGGATACCATGGGTGGCTATGGATGGAAAGTTGATCTTTATCAGAGTGGCGAGAAAGGATTGACCGCTTTTCACAATAAGGCTTTCGATCTTTGTATTCTTGATATTATGCTTCCCCATAAGGATGGATTTGAGCTGGCTAGTGAAATCAGAAAGTACAATCAGCAGGTACCCATTGTTTTTCTTACCGCAAAAAGCCAACAGGAAGATCGCATCCGCGGATTTCAGATTGGTGGCGATGATTATGTTTGTAAGCCTTTTAGCATGGAAGAATTCAGGTACAGGATTGACGCTATTTTAAAGCGGTCGCTGGGAATAAAGACACTGTCTGACCAGGCGTCCATCATGAAAGTAAGCTTCACCACTCTGGATATTAACAACCTGACGCTGGAAAGTAATGGGCAGTCGACCAGACTTACCTATAAAGAATGCCGGTTATTGCAGATGTTCTTCCGGCATGCGGGAAAGCTTATTGAAAGGGATGTTTTTCTTAAAGCAATCTGGGAGGATAATGGATTTTTTGTCGCCCGAAGTATGGATGTTTTTGTTTCCCGGCTGCGCAAATATCTTAAAAGCGATCCTGGCTTGCGAATCGAAAATATTCGTGGAGTAGGGTATATTTTAAAGGAATTGAATTGAAAGTTTGTGTGAAGCTATGATCTTGTTGTAAGTGCCTCAGTCAACATGGATAAAAAAACTACTTCAATGAAACCCTTTCAGGATTTTCATGAGAACCTTTTCTTCATGAGTATGGCCAGATTTGTGGTCAGGTTTTTCAAGTGCGTCTAGTTCGCTCAGATATTTTGTGAGGTTGTTTTCCTCATATAACCTGATCAAACCTGGATGAACATAATATTTACGGCACACTGTTCGCGTGTTGCCAAGTTTTGAACTTACTTCATCCAGCGCCATGAGAATATTTTGCTTACACATAGTCTGTGTTAAGGCCTGGCCCATGGATTTAAAGATCCGGAGAATATTTAGCGATCCTGCCCAGAGTCTGAAATCCTTGGCGCTGAAATCCATTCCCGAACCCTCTTTAATATATTGGTTTACCCTGCCTGAGTCGATACTCTTTCTTGTTCTATCAGGGGCATAGTATTGAAATAACTCTTTACCCGGTATGTCCCTGCACTCCTTCACGATATTTGCCAGTTTTTTATTCTTCAGGGAAATATTGTGATATATGCCTTTCTTCCCTTTGAAGGAGAAATTCATCTCGCTACTTTTAATGACAACATGTTTGTCTTTCAGAGTAGTAAGGCCATAGGAGCCATTCATTTTTTCATAGCCATAGTTGCCGATGCGGATATAAGTCCTTTCCATGAGAAGGATAACGGCCGCCAGAACCTTTCGTTCGCACAAGTCTGTAATGGAAATATCTTTTTCCAACTGTAACCGGAGCGTTGGCAGTGCTCTCCCGAATTCATACAACCTGTGAAATTTAGTTTCACTCCTTACTTTATTCCAAAGGGTGTGGTATCTGTACTGTTTTCGTCCCCTGACATCGAAACCTGTCGCCTGAATGTGTCCTGAAGATTGATAACAAATCCAGACGTTTGTCCAGGCAGGAGGGATGGCTAATTTTTTTATTCGGGCCAGGTCTTCAGGATCCGTAATCCTCTTTTCGCGATAATAAAAGGTGAAGCCATTTTTTGACGGACGCCTTGAAATGCCTGCAGCGTTATCTTTGACATAAACAAGGTCAACGGCAGCCGCCGCCTGCTCATAATCTTTGTCGATGGTGAGAAATTCTTTGTGTGAAAGCTCTAATTCCCGGTCCTCGACCTTCATAATAATATGTGGTTTCCGGGGTACATATTTTCTGGCATTTTAATAAAGATAATCATAATGGATGAATCCTTCACCTGGCTCGTCTTTCAATGGCTTATAAACCAGCGCTGCATTTACATCATTGTGATAAAAGCCGGGCCCGATACATTAAGTCAGATGCATAAGGTAAAAAATTGTAAACCCGGTAAAGGCTGTAAAAACAGTGAGCACCACCCACCCAGCAAGTTTCCTCTTTTCAACTTTGTACCACAGATATACACCTGTAAGAGCGAAAGCGATCATGGAGAGGGAAGCGATATCAAACATGAAAGCCCATAAGTGATATTGAAACCCGCCACGGTAGCCATGCAGCCTGTGAAACTGGTGCATTACCGTTACAAGATTTTTTTTTCGGACCGTTGTATGTACAGAATCAGACCCTTTTTCCACGACTACAATTGTTTCTGTACCAGGGTGTCTGAAGGTTATTTCCGTTTGATTAGGAGTCTGGTTCTGAATGCCGTATTGCCCATGCACGTCCAAAGACATTTTTAACAGGCTTAGCATTTCATCGTTATCAGCT
>JAYSOP010000001.1:0-5308 GCA_043722905.1 Chryseolinea sp. | reverse complement strand
GCTGCACCGCTCTTTTCTATAAATTGTTTTCTCGAAATATCCATACTCAAGTTCTGTTGAATGTGTATGATCAACTAAAATTAATGGAAAATATCCAACCCAGTAATAACATTATTATTTACAGTACCGATTAGTAAACATCGAGTAGTCAAAAAAAATCCGCATGGTCTGGAGCCCTTCTGCGAAAATATACTCTCACCGCTCTATAAAATTTTCTGAATATTTTTTTGGTTATTCCAGTAAAGGTTCTCCGTCGTCCAACGGTCGCTCGTGCAGGTCATACTGATGAATGGTTCTTGTACAGGTATTCCAACGCAGAATAGCATCGTCATTTCCGGGTGGATGAATAGCATCGGCTTCTTCATAACAATCCATCGCTTCGAGGTACCATTCATACGCATCAAAATCTGCCCCCGGCACGCCGGAGTTCAAAGCGTTAGCCGCCTGTCGTTCATACACAATGCCTGTATAATAGATCCTGGCGTATTTATCCTCCAAATTCTGCGCGAGTAAAAGCGCCTGCTTGCTGGCTTTTGAAGTTGATTTGCCGAATTGGTCGGTAAGAGCCAGTAACAAAATAACAGATGCCATGGAATTCTGAGGGTCTATGGCTAAAATGTCGAGGCAGATGCTCTCGGCCAATCTGGGTTGATTGAGCAGCCGGTAATGTTCTGCTTTGTCGAGTGCAGATTTAATACCTTCTTTCGATAATGGTTTTAATTTGAAACTGCGTTCCTGGTGTGAGGCTTTTAAGTGTTGTATACTCATAACGTACTTAGCTTAAGATTGAGTTTACTTTTTGAAAAAACGAAAAATCTTTTTTATCGGATCATAGTAACGGTCGGCTACACGTTCTTTTAGTGGGATGATCGCATTATCCGTTATGGTGATATTTTCCGGGCAAACGTTGGTACAGCACTTGGTAATATTGCAAAATCCAATACCATCCTGATGTTTCAGATCTCCAATGCGGTCTTCAATATCCAGGGGGTGCATTTCCAGGGCGGCAGTGTAAACCATATGACGTGGTCCGGCAAACTCGCCTAAAAGATCATGATCCCTGATTACGTGGCAAACATCCTGGCACAAAAAACATTCGATACATTTCCGGAATTCCTGAACTCTGTCAACATCGATTTGCGCGATTCGCCAGGTGCCATCCTCAGCATCTGGGGGACGGGGTTTAAACTTTTTTATCCTTTGTTTTACGAGATAATTTGAGGATACGTCTGTTACCAGGTCTTTGATCACCGGAAATGCTTTCATAGGCTGGATCTGAACGGGTTTATCCACAGGCATCCCGCTCATTCGCGTCATACACATCAGCTTAGGTTTTCCATTGATCTCAGCAGAGCACGAACCGCATTTACCTGCCTTGCAGTTCCACCTTACTGCCAGGTCATTTGCGCTCTCAGCCTGGATCTGGTGGATCGCATCCAACACTACCATGCCCTCCGTAATATCAGTAGAATATTCCCGGAACTCCCCACCACTGGAAGTCGAACGCCAAATGTTAAAAATTACGCTTGACATATCTTATTTCGTTGACTTCTTAATTGTTATTTTTTCAAATACGTTACCCAATACCCAATCCAATGTCGTTGAGTTAAGGAAGTTGAATTATTCCGCTTTTCAGATGCGGATCAATTGCCTCCAGCTTTAGCTGGCGGTCAAAAGATTGACTATGCAGTAAATGGCTTTAGCCTAATTGGCGCTTGACCATTGGGCTAAAGCCCATCCAACTTAGCAAATTCATATTCCACTAGCTAAAGCTAGTGGCAATTGATTTCGGCGAAGAGTAAACAAACGACATTGAATACCCAATACCCAACACCTATTTCATCTCATCCACAATATCCTGCAGATCGTTGCGCAATTTCATTTTTTGTTTCATCCGGACCTCCATGGTACCTGCATCATTTTTTACAATATGAATATTCACCTTCCCCAACTCTACGTTTTTTTCCGGAAAATCTTCGCGATAGTGACCGCCGCGACTTTCTTTTCGCTGAACAGCAGCCTTAGCGATGGCCTCTGCAACGGTAAGCATATGCTTTAGTTCCATTGCCGTATGCCATCCAGGGTTATACCCGCGGTTTCCATCACAAGAGACTCCTTCAGCCTGTTGTTGCAGGTTTTTTATTTTTTCTACGGCATCTTCCAATTCGTTACCTGTTCGGGCGATGCCGACAAGGTCTTGCATCATTTCCTGTAAACGGGACTGAATTTCAAATGGGTTTGAAAGGCCTTGCAGGGAGGGCCGGCCGAAGGGTGCTAAGGCCTGGGCGGCCAATGAATCAACGTGTGCTTCATTAATCTTCGAAGGCTGAATTGTTTTTGCATAACTGGCCGCGTATTCACCGGCGCGTTTCCCGAACACGAGCAAATCACTCAGAGAATTTCCTCCTAACCGGTTCGCCCCATGAAGTCCTGCTGCGCATTCGCCTGCGGCAAAGAGCCCGGGAACACTGGTCATTTGGGTATCGGGGTCAACCTTTATTCCGCCCATGATATAATGCGTTGTGGGGCCGACTTCCATCGCTTCTTTCGTAATATCTACTCCGGCCAGTTCTTTGAACTGGTGGTACATGCTGGGCAATTTCTTTTTGATGTGGTCGGCAGCATTGGGAAGTTTTTCTTTAATCCAGGCAATATCCAGGAACACCCCACCATGCGGAGAGCCGCGTCCTTCTTTTATCTCGCGACGTATACAGCGCGCGACGTGATCGCGGGTCAGCAGCTCCGGCGGACGTTTCGCGTTTTTGTCACCTTGCGTATAGCGCCATCCCTCTTCTTCGTCTGTTGAGGTCTGCCCACGATATAAATCCGGGATGTCATCGAACATGAACCGACGCCCCTGATTATTTCTTAAAACACCGCCTTCGCCGCGTACCCCCTCCGTTATAAGAAGGCCCCTGACGCTTGGCGGCCAAACCATCCCGGTAGGATGGAACTGGACAAATTCCATGTCTATCAACTCGGCCCCTGCGTGGTATGCAAGAGAGATTCCTCCCCCTGTACAGTCCCAGCTGTTACTCGAGATCTTATAGATTCTACCCATGCCTCCTGTCGCAATAATGACTGCCTTTGCCTGGAATATTTTGAAACGTCCTTTCTCACGGTCATAGCCAAAAGCACCCACTACATTTTCTCCATCGCGCAGTAAACTTATCATCGTATGCTCCTGATAAATATGCAACCCCTGGTGTATGCCGTGATCCTGCAATGTTCGGATCATCTCCAGTCCGGTGCGATCACCCACGTGTGCCAGGCGCGGATATTTATGCCCTCCAAAATTACGTTGAAGGATTTTACCATCTTTGGTTCTGTCGAACAATGCACCCCATGCTTCCAACTCCCTGACCCTGTCTGGCGCCTCTTTTGTAAACAGTTCCACCATGCGCCAGTTATTCAGGTATTGTCCACCGCGCATGGTATCGGCAAAATGAACTTTCCAGTTGTCGCGGTCATCGACATTGGCTAACGCTGCGGCTACACCTCCCTCCGCCATCACCGTATGGGCTTTGCCCAGTAAGCAACGACACACAACGCCCACTGAAACACCCGCGGCCGAAGCTTCGATCGCCGCGCGGAGTCCTGCACCTCCGGAGCCAATTACCAATACATCATGCTGGTGTATTTCGTATTTATCCATCTAAAATATTCTGTAATCAGTCCAGATTCCCATCGATACCAGCCGCACATAAATGTCAGCAAAGGCGACACTAAACAAACTAAACCAGGCCCAGTTCATGTGTCTTGCGTTCAGGCAACTGGCACAATTATAAATCTTCCTTTGTACCGGGGCATTAGAAAGCCGATCTTTAAATCCACCAACCATGTGCCGGAAGCTGTGACAGCTGAAGGTGTAAATTCCCAGTAAAACAGCATTCGCTGTGAGCACGATTGTTCCAACACCGATTCCGAAGGTTTCTCCTTCCGAAAATTCATTTGTGAACCACAGGGCATTCCAGGCATCGTGCAACAGAACAAAAACGAAAAATATGGCGAGATACATAAAATAGCGATGAACATTCTGCAAAATAAGCGGGAATGAATTTTCACCTAAATAAGTTTTGCGTGGTTCACCCACCGCGCATGCCGGTGGATCAGCCCAGAAAGATTTATAATACGCTCCCCTGTAGTAATAACAGGTAAATCTGAATCCGCCGGGAGCCCACAAAATAAGGAGGGCAGGTGAAAACGGAAGAGCCAACGGCCACCATACAGGTTTTGGTCCGAACCACGCATGCGGAGAATCACCAAACAATTCCGGCGAATAAAAAGGGGAGAGGTAAGCACCTGCCGAATAATGTTCTCCTTGAAAGGCTGCCCATGTTGCATATATGATGAAAGCAGAAAGGACAATAAAGATTACAAGCGGACGAATCCACCATAAATCTATTCGCGCGGTAACGCCTAAACCAGTTTGCATAGCAGGGGCCGAATTGGTCGTTGATTATACTAAAATAAAATGGAATAAACCACGGATTAATTTTCGGTTTTTAATCCGGATGCTGTCATTTAAATTTTTCGTCGTATTGGAGCCGAAAAATCTGCAGGAAAACCTTACAGGTTAAGCACATTCTCTGTACTATTGAATCAAACATCTTTCCAATGAATGTTTCTCGAAAGGCCATTATTATTTACGGATCCTATGGATTTACGGGAAAATTAATCGCTCAGGAATGTAAAACCAAAATGCTTAGCGTGATCCTCTCTGGCAGAAATCACCAGGCTCTGCAACTACAAAGTAAAGAAACCGGATATCCATTCGAAGTTGTGGAGCTGTCGGATTCACATGCCTTGAAAGCCCTCCTTCAAAAAGGGACGGTCGTCATCCATTGCGCCGGCCCCTTCCAATCGACAGCCACAAAGATGGCAGACATGTGCCTGGAGACCGGTACACACTATACCGATATTACAGGGGAGTATCAGGTATTCGAAAAGTTGGCGACATACGATCGGAAAGCTAAAGAGGCAGGCATTACCATTATGCCTGGAACTGGTTTTGATGTTGTGCCTTCCGATTGTCTGGCGCTCCATTTAAAAAACCAACTGCCCTCAGCCACCCACTTACAGCTGGCGTTTAAAATGTCATCAGGAGGATTATCTAAAGGAACGGCGAATACTATGGTCGAAGGCCTTGGCCGTGGGAGTGTAATTCGTAAAAAAGGCATTCTCTTATCCATTCCATTGGGAAACAAAATAAAAGAGATTGATTTTGGCAAATTTCAAGCTACGTGTATGAACATTCCCTGGGGGGACGTCTCTACCGCGTGGCAAAGTACCGGCATCCCAAATATTG